>JBGPZS010000042.1:0-13963 GCA_041493865.1 Terriglobia bacterium | reverse complement strand
CCGACCACAAGGAGAAAGCCGACCTGGCCGTCGCCACCGCGAAGAACGAAAACCAGACAGTCGAGAAGGTCCTGGTCTGGCGCCGCGAGGCGGGAAAGTACCATTCCAAGACGCCCATGGTGGAAGGGCGCGACTTTTTTGTGGAAGATGTGCTCAAGAAATACGCGGGCCACAAAGTGGCTCCCGTTCCCATGCCGTCAGAGGCCCCGCTCTTCCTGATGTACACCAGCGGCACCACGGGAAGACCCAAGGGCTGCCAGCATGGCACGGGCGGATACCTGGCTTACGTCGCAGGCACGTCAAAGTATATTCAAGATCTTCATCCCACGGACGTTTACTGGTGCATGGCCGATATCGGCTGGATCACCGGACATTCTTACATCGTGTATGGCCCGCTGGCGCTGGCAGCCACCAGCGTGTTGTATGAAGGCGTCCCCAACTATCCTGACGCGGGCCGCCCGTGGCGCGTGGCCAAGCGGTTGGAGGTAAACATCTTCCATACCTCGCCGACTGCGATCCGCATGCTGCGCAAGGCCGGACCAGACGAGCCGGCGAAATACGATTACCACTTCAAACACATGACGACCGTGGGCGAGCCGATTGAGCCTGAAGTCTGGAAGTGGTACCACGAAGTGGTCGGCAAGGGCAAAGCCGTGATCGTGGATACATGGTGGCAGACGGAGACCGGCGGTTTCCTCTGCAGCACCAAGCCGGCCATCGACCCCATGAAACCTGGCAGCGCTGGCCCCGCTCTGCCCGGTATCTACCCGGTGATCTTCGATGAAGAAGGCAAAGAAGTGAAGGGCGGTTCCGGCAAAGCCGGGAACATATGCATTCGCAACCCCTGGCCGGGAATTTTTCAGACCATCTGGGGTGACCGTGACCGCTTTGTGGCACAGTACTACAAAAAGTACAACAAGAATCCCAAGAGCAAAGATTGGCGTGACTGGCCGTATTTCGCCGGTGACGGCGCCGTGCAGGCCCCGGATGGTTACTTCAGGATTCTGGGTCGCGTGGACGATGTGATCAATGTGGCCGGCCATCGCCTGGGCACGAAGGAACTGGAATCAGCCTGCCTGACGTGTAGCGAAGTTGCTGAGGCGGCGGTGATCCCAGTGGTGGACGAGGTAAAAGGCAGAGTGCCGGAAGTTTACGTTTCGCTGAAGCCGGGCTCGCATAATGCTGCCGCGGTCCAGGAGAGCGTAACCAAGGCGATTGAACAACAGATTGGTAAAATTGCCCGGCCAAGAAAAGTCCACGTGGTGCCGGACATGCCCAAGACACGCTCAGGCAAGATCATGCGCCGCGTGCTGGCCGCGATTTCCAACCAGATGGATACCGGCGACGTTACTACCCTGGCCAATCCAGACGTGGTGGAGCAGATCCGGGTGATGGTGCAGGGCAATCGCCCGGTGGTGACCAAAGATGTGCCTGAAGACGTAAAGCGTTTTGGGGAAGAGCGTTAGCAGAAATGTATTTTGAACGAGCGCGGTGATGTTGAACTTGCAAACAAAAAGAGTCGCTGAAGGGACTGAGGAGGCAATATGAAGGAAGACAAAAAGGGCAAAGGTGTATCTCGCAGAGATTTCATCAAAATCGCCGGGGCTGGTGGTATTGGCGCTGGTGCTCTCGGGCCCGCATTTCTGTTTCCTGAGCGGGCCGCGGCACAGCAGAAGACACTCAAGATCTTGCAGTGGAGCCACTTTGTTCCCGCTTACGATACATGGCTTGACGGGACCTTCGCCAAGCAGTGGGGCGAGAAACATAACACGAACGTGGTGGTAGATCACATCAACCTGGTTGACCTCAATACCCGTGCCGCGTCAGAGGCACAGGCCAAGAAGGGACACGATCTCTTCATGTTCCTTTCGCCGCCGGCGGCTTATGAAAACCAGGTCATCGACATGTCCCACGTGTACCAGGAAGTGGAGAAGAAGCACGGCAAGAAAATCGACCTGGCGCACAAGTCCACCTACAATCCGAAGACCAAAAAATATTACGCGTTCGCTGATTCTTACGCGCCCGATCCAGGCAACTGGCGGCTGGACCTGTGGGGAGAAGTCGGGTTCCCCAAGGGACCCGATACGTATGATGATCTGCGCGCCGGCGCCAAAAAGATCAAGGAGAAATTTGGGAACCCGTGCGGCCTCGGGTTGTCACAGGAACTCGATACCAGCATGGCCTTGCGCGCTCTGTTGTGGTCGTTTGGCGGCGCGGAGCAGGATGAAGCCGGCAATGTGACCATCAACTCCAAAAACACCATTGAAGCGCTGAAATACATGAAGGCGCTGTTCGAGGAGTCGGAAACGCAGGAGGTTTTTACCTGGACGCCTCCATCCAACAATCAGGCGATGCTGGCGGGGAAAGTTTCCTACGTGTCAAATGCCATCTCCATTACCCGCCAGGCGGAAAGAGAGAAACTTCCCATCGATAAGAACATCATGATCAGCCGGGCGCTGAAGGGGCCTGCCCGCCGCATTGCCGCCGAGCACGTGATGGACTGCTACGTGATCTGGGAGTTCGCGGAAAACAAGGACGGCGCGCAGCAATTCCTGGTCGACTATATTGACGCCTTCCACGAGGGTTTTGTTGCCGGGCAGTTCTACAATTTCCCGTGCTTCCCCTCGACCGTTCCAGACCTGAAGAAGGAAATTGCGAGTGATCCTCGCGCGACCCCTGCGGACAAGTACAAGGTCCTGGGTGATGTTCTGGACTGGGCGACCAACGTCGGCTACCCCGGCTACTGCTCTGCAGCGATCGACCAGGCCTTCAAGAGCTGGGTGATTCCAACGATGTTTGCTACAGTGGCCCAGGGCAAAGCGACTCCGGAAGACGCGGCCAAGACAGCGGAAGCGGAGTACAAGCGCATCTTCGAAAGGTTCAAATAAACGAGGACTGAATGGCCGTCGTTGAAACCCGGAAACTGACCAAGGTATTCAAAGAAGGAGAGCTGGGAGCAGTCAACAATGTAGATCTGCAGACCCGCGAAGGCGAGTTTCTGGTTTTTCTGGGACCCTCGGGTTCCGGGAAGACCACTCTCCTGCGCATGATCGCCGGCCTGGAACATCCCACGGCCGGCGAAATCCTGATTGGCGGCAAAGTGGTAAACGACCTCACGCCGCGTGAGCGCCGCATTGCCATGGTGTTCCAGAGTTACGCTCTTTATCCGCACCTTTCCGTTTACAACAACATTGCTTTTCCGCTGAAAGCGCAGAACGTTCCCCGGAACCTGCACAAACAAAAAGTAGAGTGGGCGTCATCCTTGCTCGGCATCGGAGCACTGCTGCAACGCAAGCCGAGAGAGCTTTCCGGCGGCGAACGGCAGCGTGTGGCCCTGGCGCGCGCCATCGTCCGCGAGCCTGAGGTCTTTCTGCTCGATGAACCACTTTCGAACCTCGACGCAAAATTGCGTCTTTCCGCCCGCGAAGAGTTGGAGCGGTTTCATCGCCGCGTAGGCACCACCACCATCTACGTGACGCATGACCAGGTCGAGGCCATGGCCATGGGCGATCGCATCATGGTGCTCAACCAGGGCGTCGTGCGGCAGATCGGCACTCCACAAGAGGTGTATGACGATCCGGCGGACACGTTTGTGGCCACATTTCTTGGCTCACCGCCCATGAACCTGGTCGAAAACGACGGGATCATCGTCGGCTTCCGTCCGGAACATTTTCGGCTGGCGGAGGACATCCGGGAAGCTGACAAGGTCACATTCAAGTTTCGCGTTGAGAACGTGGAATACCTGGGCGCCGAATTCATCCTTTCCGGCGTTCTGGTGGGCGGAAAAGCTGACGGTAAGAAAATTATTGCCCGCCTTCTGCTAGGGCACAGCTTTGCGATCGGGACGACCTATGATTTCGCCATCTCGGAACGCCAATTGAAGTTTTTCGATCGCACCACGGAACAGAAGGTTGCGGCGAGGACCCTGGCATGGCAGTAGGTGCAGCGAAGATCAAATCGGCAGGCGCGGCGCAAAGTCCCATGCTGGGATTTGCCATGTTCACACCGGCCGTTCTCTATATCCTGTTGCTGATCGGTGCGCCATTTGTGCTGGCCATTTTTTATGCGTTCAGCGATGCTCGCATCGGCAGCAACGAACTTCATTTTGTCGGCCTGGAAAACTTTCGCAGCATCATGCAGAGCCCGAGTTTCAAGAAAGCCATTTGGAACTCGGTGATCTTCACCGTTTGCGCGCAGATCATCGTATTGGTCTGTTCCAACATCCTTTCCATTGCTCTGGAAAAGCCGTTCCGCGGACGCGGCTTCGTGCGCTTTCTCCTATTGCTGCCGTGGGTGGCCCCGGTTTCCCTGGGCACGATTGGCTGGAAGTGGATCCTGGATTCCATTTACAGCGTAATCACCTGGGCGCTGATCTGGCTTGGGTTCGTCAATCGTTTTACTCCACCGATGTGGCTGGGAGAAGAGAAGCTGGCCATGGCTTCGGTGATCCTGGTGCACTGCTGGCGCTTGATTCCGTTTTCCACGGTGATCCTGTTAGCAGGACGAACGGCCATTCCCAAAGAGATCCCAGAGGCGGCCGCGATTGATGGCGCCGGTTTCTGGCGGACTCTGTTCCAGATCAACCTGCCCATGATGGTCCCGATCCTTGGCGTTGCCGTGCTCTTCGGCACCATATTCACGTTTACCGATATGACGGTGGTCTACATTCTTACCAATGGCGGCCCGTATGATTCAACGCAAACGCTGCCCAATCTGGCATTCAGCCAGGGTATTCAGGGCAGTGACCTTGCAGCCGGCGCTGCCATCTCAGTATTCCTTGTGCCCGTGCTCGTGGCGATTGCGTATCTGATGTTACGGGTAGCGCATCGCGCGGAGGTCAACTAGTGGCAGACACCACGGTTGTAGCAACAAGAAGGCCTCTGGGAATCACGGCCATTAGCGTGGCTTTGATGGTCTCCGCCGTGGCGTTACTCGCGCGCACGCTGGCCTTGCACGTGGGAGGATTGGCGGGCGTGGGCAGAATGATCGCGGTGCTGACCTGTCTCCTGCTCGCCATCGGCTTGTGGAAGCTGCATTATGGCACGCGGGTCTTTCTTTTCTTTTTGCTGGTATCCGACATCATCGGCTGTTTCATGGCGCTGTTCCTGTACGCGCTGCGACAATCGCAGCACCGTCTTGCTATTGAGTTGGTGGTGGAGATCAGTGTTGCAGCGCTGCTCCTCTGGTATCTGCAGTCGCCGGGCGTCAAGCGCGCTTTTGGCGGTCTCAATCCCTGGCCGCAAACGGCTAAAATGCTTGTACTCACGGTGTTCACTGTCCTGCTGGCGTTCCCGTTCTACTGGATGGTGATTGCCACGTTCAAGCAGAACATTGACTTGTACGGGATGGAGAACAATCCCTTCATCTTCAACCTTTCGCCCACGCTCGACCACCTGCGCTTGCTTTTCGGCCAGACCCGGTTCCTGCGCTGGCTTGGTAATACGGCATCGGTTGGCGCCATCGTGGTTGTTATCACGCTACTGCTTTCGGTCCCCGCTGCTTATGCGCTGGCCCGGCTCACGGGACGATGGGGCGAGCGCCTGGGCATCGGAATCTTTCTGACCTACCTTGTCCCGCCCACGCTGCTCTTCATTCCTCTGTCCCGCGTGATTGCGATTCTGGGATTGCAGGACACCATCTGGTCGCTGGTGCTGGTCTATCCCAGCGTGACCGTCCCATTTTCCATCTGGTTGCTGATGGGCTTCTTCAAATCAATTCCCAGGGAGTTGGAAGACGCCGCCATGGTGGACGGCCTCACGCGCTTCGGCGCATTTATCAAGATGGTGGTGCCCATCTCGCTTTCAGGAATTCTTACCGTTGTGATCTTCACTTTCACGCTGGTGACGCAGGAGTTTGTCTACGCTTTGACTTTTATCTCGCCCGAGTCGCAGCAGATGGTCGGCGTGGGAATCCCGATCTTCCTGGTGCGTGGCGACGTCTATTTCTGGGGTTCTCTCATGGCGGCTTGTCTGGTTGCAAGTTTGCCGGTCGCGTTTATCTATAACCTCTTCCTCGACCGGTTTATAGCCGGATTTACCGTGGGGGCGGTCAAGGGATAAACCAGTGTGCATGTCCATTCGTATTTGATTTGCCTGAAAGACCCAAGTTTTTGCTGGGTGTACAGTTGCTCGCAGAGTACGCCTTGTCTCACAAAACACTTGACAGATCAGCCGCCTAGGCAGAAAGTTATCGCGCACTTTTGCGCCTCAATCGTCTGTTACTGGCCCGGAGGTGGGGTGCGATAGGGCAGTCAAAGTTGGGCCAACGGAAGTTCTCAACTCAGGAGAAACTGATGCCGACTTGGACACAAATTTACGACCCCTTTGGACACTGGTGGCTCTCAGCACTGGTGGCAGCGCTACCGATTATTGTGCTGTTTACTATGATGGCGGGGCTGCGCGTTAAGCCTCACTGGGCTGCTCTTTCAGGCGCGGCTACGGCCGTTCTGGTTGCCTGCCTTGTTTTTAAAATGCCGGCTTCGCTTGCGGCAGGCAGCTTTCTATACGGTGTTTCTACAGGATTATTGAACATCGTTTGGATTGTGGTGGCAGCCGTATATCTGTATGACATTTCTGTCAGTACCGGCGATTTCGAGATCATGAAATCCTCCGTGGCCGGTATCACTGCGGACCGCCGGTTACAACTGTTGCTGGTGGCCTTCTGCTTCGGCGCTTTCATTGAAGGTTGCGCGGGATTCGGGTCTCCGGTGGCAATTGCCGGAGCGTTCATGATCGGTCTGGGGTTCAAGCCCTTTCACGCCGCGGCACTGAACCTGATCGCCAACACGGCGCCGGTAGCATGGGGCGCGATCGGGACGCCGGTCCATATGCTGTTTCAAGTTGCCGGTGGAACGGCGGGCACCGCTGCTTTCATTCCTGAAGCTGACATGAACGCGATGATCGGCCGCATCCTGCCCATCACCGCTATCATCGTGCCCTTCTGGCTGGTGCGCGCGATGGTCCCATGGAAAGAAACCTTTGAAGTCCTGCCGGCAATCCTGGTAGTAGGAATCTCCTTCGCGTCCATGCAATATTTCTGGGCGAACCACATGGATAGCAACCTTGTGGACATCACGGCGGGTCTATTCTCGCTGCTCGTGACCGTCGTGTTCCTGCTCTTCTGGAAGCCGAAGAAGATATGGCGCTTTGAAGAAGATGGCGGGCCGGTTGCTGTTGTAGCGGCAGGGAAGGGCGCTCCCAGCGTTTCTGGCGGCTCGACCGGGCCGGAAATCCATTCCTATTCCGCCGGCCGGACGTTCAAGGCGTGGATGCCGTTCCTGATTCTTTCCGTCTTCGTCTTTTTGTGGGGCATCAAGCCGGTGAAGACCTGGATGAACGTACACACTACACCAGCCTTCCTAACGGCAGACGGCAAGCCCAGGGGCGGATGGGAAACTCCAATTCACAACAAGATTTCTCGCGACAAGCCGGTTACGACGAAGCCAACGCCGGAAGGCGCCCGCTTCGCGTTCATCTGGCTTTCGGCGACCGGCACGGGCTGCTTCCTGGCTGCGATTATAGGCGGCCTGATCCGCGGAGTGAGCCTGGGAGCGTTGCTAAAGATTTTCGGACACACACTATTCAGAATGCGCTGGGCCGTGCTGGCCATATCCGCCATGCTGGGTCTGGGGTTCGTCACAAGATACTCGGGGAGTGATGCCGTCTTGGGACTGGCATTTACCCATACCGGCTGGCTCTTCCCGTTCTTCGGGACGTTCCTGGGCTGGCTGGGCGTGGCCTTGACGGGCAGTGACACAGCATCCAACGCATTATTCGGCAGCTTGCAGAAGATCACGGCCCAGCAACTTGGACTGGATCCCGTGCTCATGACGGCGGCGAACAGCGCTGGCGGCGTGATGGGCAAGATGGTGGACGCGCAATCGATTTGCGTGGCCACGGCCGCAACCAACCAGGTCGGCAATGAAGGCATGATCTTCCGCTTCGTGGTCTGGCACTCGATCGCGCTGGGTACCATTGTCGGCTTGATCGTAATGTTCTATGCCTACGTGGCGCCGCACCTGGTGCCGCACGGAGTGAAGCTGTGGTTGCAATAAGGAAACAGTTGTAAGAATACAAACACCGCCGGAAAACGGCGGTGTTTTTTTGGTGAGACGCAGCTTACAAATCTCAGGCGCCTAAGCGGCGGGCTGCAGAAAAACTCTGGCGGTGGGTGCAGTCTGTTGCGAACTCGTCTCCGGGCCAAAATTCCTTGTAACAGGATGGCGCGCACAGCATTGACGGCGGAAGTGTATCCAAACTGAAGGACCTCAGCGAAGCTCTTCAGCTCGAGCACAGCCGAAACGTCGCAGTCTTTTTTTCTTGCCTGCAAGGTAGGAATCCGGCCGAAATTAGGTGGGTGTAAGCATCAGTCCGACTCGTTCGCAGATGTCTGCGGGAATGGGCCGCGACTTCCGGGCTGAGGTGTCGAAGTAAACGGCCACCAGAATCGTGCGCGCGGCTAGCTCGCCTGTCTCATCGTTGGACATTTCGTGGCAGAAGCGGATGGATTTTTTCGTGATCTCGAGCGCCGCCGAGCGAATGGTAATGAGATCGCCGGCATGCAGTTCGCGCTTGTACTCAATGCGTTGTTCCACGCCCGCCATCCCCGTGCCTTCCTTCGACAGTCGCGATCGCGAGAGGCCGATGCTGCAGAAGAACTGCCAGGTGGCTTCGTCGAATTTGCCGACATACCACATCACGTTCATGTGATTCATATGGTCGCAGTGCCAGGGATAGACTGTTCCCCGATAGGTGATGGGCAGGTCGGGCATCTTTCCTTACGCTCCTCATTGGCGCGACACAGAGTGGCAAAGCCCAGTGTCGCGCAAAGATCCGGATTCAAGAGTTTAGGGCCGAGTCGGTACGTCACGCAAGCTCTGCACCAATCCGTCTTGTCAGCCTGGCTCCGGCGAGGCTTTTTATTTCTGGTATGGCCTTGCGTGATCACTCCATCAGTGCCATCAACAGTGGGATTTTTCGTATTCGGAGATCTCGGCTTCGTGCTGCAAGGTCATTCCAATCTCGTCCAGACCGAGCAGCAAGCTGGTGCGGGTGAAAGGATCAATCGCAAACTGGGCGGAAAAACCGTCCGCGGAAGAAACTGTGCAGCTCTCCAGATTGACGGTCAACTCGAAAGCACCGGGTTGGGCACGCGTCATAAGGTCACGAATCTGTGCCGGAGAGAGAGTCACTAGCAGCAGGCCATTCTTCGCCGAATTTGTGGTGAAGATGTCCGCGAAGGAGGGAGCGATCAGGGCCCGAAAGCCATAATCGCGCAGTGCCCAAACTGCATGCTCGCGCGACGACCCACAGCCAAAATTCCTGCCTGCCACCAGAACCGTAGCCCCGGCATACTCCTGGGCATTCAGAACGAAACCTGGGTTCGGCTTCCCATTGGATTGAAAACGCCAGTCGTAGAAGAGAAATTCGCCGTATCCGGTGCGCTCAATACGCTTGAGAAATTGTTTGGGAATGATCTGGTCAGTATCTACGTTCTCTCGCTCGAAAGGAACGACCAAGCCGGTATGGGAGTTGAAGGATTGCATTTCGAATTCTCCATTTCAGATTTTTGATTTCAGAGCCGCTTCGAATTCAAAACAAGCGCAAAATCTGAAATCAAAAATCTTAAATCCTCACCTTTACTTATACTGCCAATTCCGCACATCAACGAAATGTCCAGCCACTGCTGCAGCGGCAGCCATGGCCGGGCTGACCAGATGTGTTCGCCCACCCGCTCCCTGTCGGCCTTCAAAATTGCGGTTACTGGTCGAAGCGCAGCGCTCCCCAGGATTCAGTTTGTCCGGGTTCATGGCCAGACACATGGAGCAGCCCGACTCCCGCCACTCGAAACCGGCTTCGACAAAAATCCTGTCCAAGCCTTCTCGTTCGGCCGCGTGTTTCACATTCTGCGAACCAGGCACAACCAGCCCCTGGACTTGCCGGGAGATTCTGTATCCCTTGATTACCCTCGCGGCGGCCCGGATATCTTCCAATCGCGCATTTGTACAGGAACCAATAAAAACACGATCCACGGGGATGTCTTCAATCCTGGTTCCAGGCTTAAGGGCCATGTACTCAAGCGCTCGCAGGCAGGCGTTGCGTTCAGAATCGCTACTTGCGCCGTCGGGATCGGGTATCTTGCCATTCACAGGCACTGCCATTCCCGGATTTGTGCCCCAGGTTACGAACGGAGCCAGGGCTGCAGCGTCAATCTCCACAGTTGTGTCAAAGCGAGCGCCGGAGTCAGTGCTCAAACTCCGCCAGTAGCTTTCGGCTTTTTCCCAGGCGTTGCCCTGGGGAGCAAAGCGGCGGCTGCGGAGATAAGCAAAGGTAATTTCATCGGGAGCAATCATGCCGGCACGGGCACCTGCCTCAATGCTCATATTGCAGATGGTCATGCGCGCTTCCATGGATAGCGCGCGGACGGCATCACCCGAGTATTCAATAACATGACCAGTGGCGCCATCAATGCCAATCCTGGCGATCAACGCCAGAACCATATCTTTGGACGTAACTCCTGCCGCCGGTATTCCCGAAAAGCTCACTGACATTGTCTTGGGCTTCTTCTGCACCAGGCATTGTGTAGCCAAGACATGCTCGACCTCGGAAGTGCCGATGCCGAAGGCCAGTGCGCCGAAAGCCCCATGCGTGCTGGTGTGACTGTCACCACAAACGATGGTCCTGCCGGGCTGCGTCAGCCCCAGTTCCGGACCAATTACGTGAACGATGCCTTGATTGGGGGAATCCAGGTCAAACAGTTCAATCGCGAATTCGCGGCAGTTCTTGCGCAATGCCTCCATCTGGGAAAGCGCAAGCACATCCGTAATGATGGAACGAGTCTCATGCGTGGTAGGAACATTGTGGTCCATGGTTGCAAAGGTAAACTCAGGACGGCGGACTCTCCTCCCCGCTATCCGCAACCCTTCAAACGCCTGTGGCGACGTCACTTCATGCACTAGATGCAGATCTATATAAAGGATGGAAGAACCTTCCGACCCCGGACAGACCACATGATTGTCCCAAATTTTTTCGAATAAGGTGTGCGCCAACTCTGTTCCTCCGTATTGTGTTGAGAGCCTCTTGCCGTTCTTTGTGTCCCAGTGTTTCCGTGGTGGACTTTCACACAGCATGATAAGCGAAGCGCCGGTCCAGCAGGGCGACAAATGCGTGCTCCACCAGTTCGCCCATTTCCCTGGTGCTGGTAACGTGCTGTGGATGCTCTCCCGCAATGTCGGCGGTGCGATGACCGGCATCCAGGACATTTTCAATGGCATCTTCCAGATCGTTCGCCTCGTGCGGCATCTGTGCCGAGTGGCGCAACAACATGGCCACGGAGGCAATGGTGCCCAATGGATTGGCAATTCCCTTTCCCGCAATGTCCGGCGCCGAGCCATGCACAGGCTCATAAAGGTTGATCCTGCCACCAATGGTGGCCGATCCCAACATTCCTAAGGACCCGGTAATGGCGGCAGCCTGGTCCGATAAAATGTCCCCGAACAGGTTCTCCGTAAGGATCACATCAAAGCGAGAAGGATTCGTGACCAGATGCATGGCACAGGCATCCACGTACATGTGTTCGAGTTTCACATCGGGATAAGACCGGCTGACACCAGTCACTACGCGCCGCCATAATTGCGATGTTTCCAGCACATTGGCTTTATCTACAGAGGTGATTTTCTTGCGTCGCATGCGTGCCTGCTCGAAACCCACATGAGCAATGCGCTCAATCTCCTCCACCGAGTAACGCATGGTGTTGTAGGCATACTCCTGGTTTTCGCCAAATCCGCGCGGCTCCGAGAAATACAGCCCACCGAGAAGCTCGCGCACAATCAACACATCAGCGCCTTCAACTCTCGACCGGTGCAACGGCGAACAATCGGCAAGGGCGGGAAAGCAGGCTGCAGGACGCAAATTAGCAAACCCTCGCAGCTCAGCCCGCAAGCGCAGGAGGCCTGCTTCGGGCTTTTGGTCCCGGTCCAGGTGGTCGAACTCCGGCGCACCCACTGCTCCCAGGAGCACAGCCTCACTCTGCAAGCACGCTTCCAGAGTGTTTTCCGGCAGCGGCGAACCGGCAACCCGAATGGCTGCGCCGCCCACCGGTTTTTCTATGATTTCGAACTTGCAGTTGTAGAAGTTGTTGAGCGCATGAAAAATGCGCACTGCCTCACGACAAACCTCAGGGCCAATTCCATCGCCGGGAAGAAGAGTGATTCGCATAAGAAAACCTGTAATTAGTAAATTAGAAGTTGGCAACTTGCAAATAAGCAGTTCGGTGAAGACCTAAGCTCGGGACCAGCCAACGAATGAGCCAAACGGCCAAAAAGCTAAAGGCTAATTGCCAATTGCTAACCGCCATCTGTGGCACCAGCGAGAGCAGATCCTGGTCGTAAATGGTCTTCTTGCTTTCGGCCAGTTTCATGAATCGCTGGTACAAAAAGTCTAATTCCGGCCCTGATGCAGGATGGCCCAATTCGGAGAGCCGCCGAGCCAGGGCGTGGCGTCCTGAGTCTCTTTTAACGCTGATCGGTCGCACGCCAGCGCCTAACCAGATGTTGTGCGGCGCTTTCCCACTCAGGGAATTGAAATTGGAAACCAGCTTCGACAAGACGACCGGGGATAACGCGGCGGCTCTTGAGCACCAGTTCCGTTTCGGAGCGCAGAAAAAGGGTACCTATCTCCAGCATCCAGGTTGCAGCAGGCAGCCCGATGCGTGATCCCCATGCTTCTCGCAGAGCCTTCATGAATTCCCGGTTCGGCAAAGGATTTGGCGATGCAATATTGACCACGCCATCAATCTCATCTCGGGCAATCAGGTAATCGATGCTACCCAAGAAATCGGCATCGTGAATCCAAGAAACAAATTGCATACCGCTGGCTGAGGTTCCTCCGAGACCAAACCGAACCAGACGAAGCAATTTATCGAATATTCCCCCGCGATCTGGACTCATGACCGCGGTGCTGCGAAGTGCGATCTTGCGAGTATTGGGTGTGACAGGGTCGAAGAAAGTCGTCTCCCAGCTAGTGGCGACATCAATACTGAAACGCCATTTGGCAGGCGCATTCGGTTCGTTGCCACCAATCTCCCCCGTCTGCTCGTCCATCGGTCGGTCAAGAGCATGACGGTAAATCGTCGCGGTACTTGCGTTCATCCACAAGCCGGGCGGATGAAGGGAGTGACCAATCGCTTGACCTAGCAAGTGAGTCGTCTGAATCCGGGATTCTTTGATTGCTCTGCGGTTTGCCGGAGTGTATCGGCAATCTACGTTTCTGCCCGCGAGGTTAATGAGTACATCAGCATTCTCCAGTTCGGATGTCCAGTTACCCAGAGTTGCTCCATCCCACTTGACGACGCGCCACGGGGCTAATGTGACCCTGCGAGCGAGGACGACGACATCATGTCCCTGAGCGTGAAAATGTCGGGCGAGAATGTTGCCGACCTGTCCGTTGCCACCGGGAAGAACGATACGGAGGTGGGTTCTCATGGTTGCACCGTTGGGGAAAATGTTTATTCCAATCACGGCTGCGGAAGCACTTTAAACTCCTGTATCCAGTGGAAACCTCTTGAGACCAGCACAAACTTATTCCGGTCGGTCAACTGAAGCTCCATATGAACCTGATGATTGTCCATCCGGCCATCCAGGATGAGCTGATCCTCGGCAGGCCGCTGGAAGGTGAAGCTCGCCGTCCAGTTCTTGTCGTCCTTCTTCGTGAGGGCGAGAGTTCTCTCCGGGAGATTGACGGAGGCGCCATAAGGAGCGAACGAATCGTCGATTCGCTGAAAGGCCATCCGGTCGGTGTAATCGAAGATGGCGCGCCGCCAACGGGTGGAGTCGGTGAGTAGCGGCGGGCGTAGTTGTTCGTCGATCGACATCTGCTTCACCTCCCAGATGCCATAGAGCGGCGGGAGCGGTCTGCCCCCGCCCCGGGTATTCCAGGCACCCCAGGCGTAGTGGCAGTTCACGCCT
>JBGPZS010000089.1:0-10747 GCA_041493865.1 Terriglobia bacterium | reverse complement strand
GATCTTCCGGCTCGCCTTCCCTGCCGGGTTCGATCACGGCCACCCACCATTTTTTTTGCATGTGGCGCAACACCAGAGCGCCGGCGGAAAATTCTCGCACCATTTTTTTTAAGAAAGCATCTGCCTGTTTGCAGAAAGTGAAGTAAAACAGCCCATTGATGCAGGTTTTTTGGCCCCGTTTGCGGAACCATTTTTGAGGTTACCAAGGTTACTGAAAGTTGTCTCCTTTTTGGCCAAAAATAAGGTGAAACTATAGGTGCAGCAACTCCGTTTAAGTAATTGTGCAACATTTGCGGCAAAGCAGCATCTTACGTTAAGAAGTGCAGAGCTGGTGCGGGAAGTAACAGATTGGGGAGCGCCGGTGAAGAATCCGCTGAATAAGATCGTACGATCAGTGCGGGCCCTGGGGCGCGAGCTTGCGCGCCAGACGGCCCTGGAAACGCCGGCTGGACCCATGCATCCGCCCAAAGTCGGCATCGCCCTGGGCGGAGGGTTCGCCCGCGGACTGGCCCACATCGGAGTCCTGAAAGTCCTGGAAGAAGAAAACATTCCGGTCGACTTTATTGCCGGCACCAGCGTTGGATCGGTGATCGGCGCGGCCTATGCCAGCGGCATCAGCGCCAAGGAACTGGAAGAGATTGCCTCCCTGGTCCGCTTCAGAGATTTTTCCCGCTGGACATTCTCCCGCTTCGGACTCTTCAGCAATGACAAGATGGCCGTCTTCCTGCGCAAGATCCTGCGCTGCAAAACTTTTGAAGAGCTGCGCATACCTCTGGCCGTTGCCGCCACGGACATTATCACCGGCGAGCCTGCGGTCTTTACCAAAGGCGACCTGGTAGACCCTGTGCGCGCGAGCTGCGCGTATCCGGGGATGTTTCAGCCGGTCAGGATTGACGGCCGACTGCTGGTGGACGGCCTTCTTGCCCATTCGGTCCCGTCCATGCCGTTGCGCGATCTGGGCGCCGAACGAGTGATCTCGGTTTACCTGGCCGCACACTGGGTCAAGCCGGGCGGGCCGCGGCACGTGTTTGACGTGATCGGACAGTGCTTCTCCATCGCCCAGGAACGGATGTGCGGGCCGTGGAAAGCTGCTTCTGACATTATTCTGGAACCGGAAATCGGAGAATTTGCCTACGACGACTTTGTGCGCGCATCGGACTTGATTCGCTGCGGAGAAGCGGCCACCCGCGCGGCCATGCCGCAAATCCGCGCCTGGATGCCGGCTGCAACAGCAACGCCAGCCGCGGCGCCCGTGACGGAACAGGACTGGCAGCGCGGCAGCGAGCCCGCACCGATCAAGAGCTAAAGCAGAACAAAAGTGAAATGCGTGAGAAGCTCGCCTTGCGGAGAGACGATTTCAATCACGAACCTGTCCGTGACGGGCAGATTGCCGGCATTCACTTTAATGCGATAGATACGTTCATCATACGGGACGTAGGCGGGCATGCCGATCATCTCAACCGATTCCGGAGCAATTTCGCGCGCTTTCAGGCCATCGTAAACACGAAGGCGAAACCCGAGCCCGAGCAGGAGTTCGCGCGGGTCGCCGGCGACCTCAACGGACCCCGCGGGGCCATCCAGGACAACCTTACGCAGCGATGCAGTGATGCGAAAGCTGAAGAGCGGAGGAAACTTTCTTATCTGGACACCGTTGGCGGAGACGAGCTTCGCGTTCAAGCCCTGCGAGACATGCTGGGCGCCCTCGAGTTCAGGACACTCGATCAGCCCCATCAGGGAGAGAGTCGCGCGCGAAGGTTTGAGGACCACCACTTCGTATCCCGCGGGCATGGCGGAGTGCAGTCCCGGGCCGGTCTTCCATGGAGTGCCGGCAACCGCGGCCAGGCCAGAGGCGGCAATGATCAGAAGCAATCCACTCGCGACGCTGCGACGTGTTGTCATCGGCGGTGTTCCTGCTCCCGCTTCCCGCGTCTGGCGTGAACGAGCCGCGCCGTGATACACAAGAAGCGTTACTTGATGAGAGAAGGGTAGAAAGAAAAAAGATGCTTCGCCTGCTCTGTTTTACCGCCCATCCTGACGACGAAGCGGGCAGCTTCGGCGGTACTCTGCTGCATTATGCCGAGCGCGGCATTGAAACCCACGTCATCTGTCTTACCCCGGGCCAGGCGGCCACGCATCGGGGCAGCGCAAAATCCGACGACGAGCTCTCCGCCGTCCGTCGCCGCGAATTTGAAGCTGCCTGCAAGCTGCTGAAGGTCGGCCGCGGCACGGTGCTTGATTATCCAGACGGAAAACTCGACCGGCAGGACTTCCATGCGGTGGCTGCCGACCTGACACGGCGCGTGCGCGAGCTGCGGCCCCACGTCATGATGACCATGGGGACCGAAGGAGCCATCACGGCGCACCCTGACCATTCCATGGTGGCAGCATTTGCGACCATGGCATACCACTGGGCCGGCCGCACCAATCGCTTTCCTGAGCAACTGCAGCAAGGCCTTGCGCCGCACCTGACGCAGAAGCTCTATTACGGCACGGCGCTCTTCACCATGCCGGACCGCCAGCCGGTCTCGCTGGCGCCCACCACCACGGTGATTGAACTTGAACCTCGTGAAATCGATATGAAAATTGGCGCTTTCAAGGCGCACACCTCGCAGGCGCCGCTCTTCGGCTTTTTCGAAGAAACCATCCGCAAGCGCGGGAAGAAGGAAGTGTTTTGCCTGGCCAATAACATTACGCCGCGCAAAGCAGAGATGGAGACTGATTTGTTCGCGGGAGTGGAGGATATCGGGTGATCGGGACATCGGGTGATCGGAACGAGCACACCGCTCTGTTGACAGCAATGAGCCCGTCAACGTGCGACGGGCTCATTTTGGCTAATTGCTATTTGCCAGTTGCCAGCTGCTACTTCGTCATCGGCTTGATGATATCGCTCAAAACGTCCGGCTTGGATTCATCGCGGACCAGGTGAGCGTACTTCTCACCGTCATGATAGTTCAGCGTGAAGCTCTTGTAGAAGTCGCCGTTGATCACCAGCAGTTCCAGATTGGGGCCATTGCCCTTGCCTTCTTTCAGGGCGTCGCGCAGGATTTCCGGGTTAAACTTTCGTCTGTTCACCGCAACGATCGTCGTTCCCGGAGCGATGCCCGCCTTCCATGCCGGACTGTCAACAATCACGTCGTGCACCCCGCCTTTGTCATCGAGCGAGAGCCCAATGGAGAAACGAGCATCCACGGCGTCGCGGACTTTTTCCATGGCCTTGGTGTACTCGCTCTGGTTCTCGTCATAGACCAGCTTCCATCCGCCATTCATGATGCCGCCCAGTGGAGCGCCGGGACCATACGTATCCAGGCGGTCGCGCAGGAATTTCTTCCAGTCATATGGAGTGACTTTGTTCAGCGTCTCCACCACCTCATCAAAGGTGTAGGTCACGACCTTCGGCGGCGTATTCGCTCCGCCAACAAAGAGGAGACAGAAGTCGTTGAGAGATTTCTGGCCTTTGGTCTGCTGCCGGATGACCGTGTCCGCTTCCAGCCAGATCAGGAAGCCTTCGGGATAATAGTCGACGCTGCGGCGCCAGCTCTCAAACTCCGCCGGAGCACCGTAGAGAATCTGCGCGGCATCAGCGGTATCCTGCAGCGGACGCCATGAGCGCCCCGGCGTATGGTCCAGCGCGGCTGAGAGTTCCGCCGTCTCATCCAGGAATTGCTGCTTGTTCCACAGGCCTGTACGCGCCGCCAGGATGTTGCCCCAGTAATCTGTCATGCCCTCATACACCCAGAGCAGATCGCCCTGCATTGGCACCTGATAGTCCGCTGTGGCCAGGCCCTTGGGGCGGCGATACTTGCCGTTCCATGAGTGGGTCATTTCATGGGGCAAGAGGCTGGCGGAGAGCCAGCGTGCATCGTCGTCAATCATGGTGCGTTCAGCCACGCGGTCGTCGCTGGATTCATGATGCTCCAGCCCGAAATGCGCCGTGTGGTCGCTCAAGGTGAGCAGGAAGTGGTAATCGCGATAATGCCGCGCTCCGTAGAGTGCTCCGGTTTCGGCAACCAGCCGTTTGTACTGATCGATGGTCTGCTGCGGCATCTGCAGCGCCGTATCGCCATCAGCAACTTCGTCAATGTAATGTTGGATCGGGCCGTCCGGGGTCAATGGAATGCGGCGGAAATGCGCTCCGGCCAGCACCGGCGAATCGATCAGCGTGGTCAGCGACACCTGCTCGAAGTTGATCTGGCCCCCGCTTTCGCCGGCCACGGGCAGAGCGGTGCCAAAATGCCAGCCCGCGGGCAGCTTCAAAGAAGCAATGATCGGGATATCGTCAGTGTGCTTTCCCGGCGTGTAAAGCACCACCTGGTTCCAACTGAGCATGTCGAGCTGCGTTGTGGCAGAGGCTCCCGAGGAGAAGCCCTCCGGTGGAGCCGGCATCACCAGGTCCAGCCGCGCCTCCAGCGTGGTGACGCCCTGCGGCACCGTCACGTGGAAGGTATACATCTCATCCAAATCGCGCCGCCAGCTCAGTCGTTGTCCGTTGGCAAAGAACTGCAACCCTGTCACATCGGTGATAGGACCGGTTGGACCGTGCTCGCCGGGAATCCATTTGGGAAAAACCAGCTTGACCTCGCCGGCAGCGACGGGGATCTGCAATTGCGCATGCAGGAGTTTTTCCGGCGCGTGCGTGGCATCCACGGTTACTTTGATTGGCTGGGCAGGGACGGCGCTGGCGGGCGGCGGCGTTTGGCGCTTTTGCGCGAAAGTGGCAAGAGGACCCAGACACAGCATGAGCAGGGCCGTCCGTTTGCAGAAAATATTCATAGTGATGTTTGTTCTCCGTATTGGGCGCACCAAGATTAAAGAAGCTGGAGACGGAAGGCAAGAGCCAGGACTACACGGTAGTGGGGCAGTTTGGATATCGTGGGGACCAAAATGGCGGCTTCTTTCGCACATGATCCCGACGGCCGTCAGCGAACGCGCGTATTCAATCGGGGCCCCGGCGCGCGGGTTTTTGCGGGCGCTGGAGTGGTCATCAGCGTGTAAGCAGCTGGAGGGACCTTGTGTTTTGCTTGCTGAATTCCCAGCACTAGACCATTACTTTTTCTTTTTGGCGGTCAATGGTGTCTCCGGCTGCGCGCCGGTAACGCTGGCCAGCACTTTATCGAACGCCTCTTTGGCCGTCATTTCTTTGTTGCGGCTTTTGTTTTGCCGGTACTTATGCTCGCTGTTGCAGGTGCGGCAGCGTGTTCTCAGCACCTCTTCACCCATCAGGGAAACGATGGAATGGTCAGTGGTGCGCTTGCAGCGTGAACAATGGTCGTCAATATCGTCGCCCAGTCGCATAGGGTCCTCTCCGCGAATTGTTCTGCCTATTTTCCCGCGAAACCGGCCTTGCTGTCTTCGAGTTTGTGATTAAATCTCTATCGTGCCTCTTTTGCAACGCGGCAAATTCATCACTTTTGAGGGCCTGGATGGCGTGGGCAAGTCCACGCAACTGGAGAACCTGGCCAGCTACCTGCGCCAGCGCGGCATTGACGTGGTCACCACGCGCGAGCCGGGCGGGACCGCGCTGGGAGAAATGCTGCGTACAGTTCTGCTGAGCTCCAGGACCTCGGGTCTCTCGCCGCTGGCCGAGGTGGCGCTCATGTTTGCCGACCGCGCCCAGCATATCGACGAACAGATTCTGCCCGCGCTGGAGCGCGGACAGTGGGTGCTGTGCGACCGCTTTACCGATTCCAGTGAAGCCTACCAGGGCGGGGGCCGCGAACTCGGCAGCGAACTGGTGCTCCACCTGCATAAGTCGTTATGCCATGACTTGCAACCCGATCTCACCATCCTGATGGTCTCTGATGTGGCCCGCACCGTGGCCCGGGCACGCCGCAGGAATGTGGAGCAGTCCAGGAGCATGGCGGAGGACGAGAACCGTTTCGAAAAGGAAAATCGCGCGTTCCATAACCGCGTACTGGCAACGTATAACGCGATCGCCGAGCGCGCTCCGCAACGAGTTACTCAAGTGGACGCGGCAGATCCCATCGCCAAGGTGCAAAACAGAATTGTCCGCATCGTGGAAGAGCGTTTGTTTTCAAACTGACTCAATGCCAGCACGCGGTCACACATCCGTGCACTGATCTGCAATAAAAGCGATCTGCAATAAAAAGAGGCCCGGCCGGGCCGGGCCTCGCTTCAGGATGAACGGGAGCTTGCGGCTCCGATCAACGAGAGCTGGTTATCTTCCTACGACAAAAAGATGACCATCATTCTGGGAGTAAATCCTTCCCGCGCCGTCCAGGGAAGCGGGAGTATAAGCCGCCCCAATGGCGAGTTGCTGGAAGATGTGCTGAAGCAGCACGCCTCCCTGGCCAATGGCGTAGAGGTTTCCATCTTCGCTGTTGGCGTAGGTGGTGCCGTTGGCGTCCACCACTGCGGCGTTCACGCACCATTCAAAGCCGTTGGGATGGTCGGAAACGCAGGTGATGGTCCCATTGGGATTGCGAGTGCAGCTTTGGGTGTTGGTGTTCTGGAAGCTCCACTCGATGTTGAGGTTGGGATCAAACTGAGTAACAAAGTACGCTTCCGGCCCCAGCAACTCGCTACTGGTACGTTCTGCCGGGCACCAGTTGGGATCTACGCAATAGGAGCCGCCCGCGTAGTGATTATTTTTGGAAATCAGCGAGTAGGTACCGCCGTGGGGATAGATGGCCGGCGTGGTGTCCCAGCCGAAGTTGAAAGCATTCAGGAAATCGCCGTTCGCGCTGAAGTGCAACATGTGCCCCTGGGCGAAGTTATAGGCGGTATAAGCGCCATAGAAAATGCTGCCATCCGGAGCGACGGTGGGCGTGGATGTTGAATCATCCAGCACGCGTGCCGGAGGCGGCTCATTGGTTGCCGGATCAACGCCGAAGGTCGCTCCGGCACTGCACCCGCCGTTGGCGCCGGCGCCACCCGGATTGCCGATGGGAAAGCTCACGCCGCAACCGTCATTGAGCCGTCCGCGGAATGAGGCCGCCCACTTGCCGGTCATGTTCGGGTTCACCGCGATTAGATAGTTGTAGCGGCTCACAAGGTGTCCCCTGCTGATGGTGTAAATGGTGCCGTTGGGCGCGATGGCCGGAGCTATATTCAACGCCGCCCGCTGGGTGCCGCACGGCGTAGTCTGCGGGTTGGCATTGGGCTGAGGCGGCCACGGCAACTGCGCAGCAGTGAATGACACCTTGCAGCGATCATTGGCGCGGGGAACTGCCTCGCCTTTGATCTGCGCCTGCGCAAGCAGCGTGCTGTAGCTGACCTTGGTGACCACATCGGCGGGCGTGACCTTCACCAGCCAGGAGCCGACCACGTCGTCGACCAGAAAGCCCGTGTCGGTATTTTGCGTGATCTGGACGACGTTGTAATAGATGTTTCCGCTGGCATCGGCGGTCAGCGGAGATGCCGTAAACGTGTTGGCATTAATGGTCGTGCCAAACGGATTGATGCGCTTCACTACCGCACCGGTCGTTTTATTGATCTTAAAGATCGTACCGCCCTTGCCGGGGTCATACAGAAATCCGTTCGCCAGGGCCGCGTGATACACCGGCTCCCAGAAAAGGTTTGAGGAACCAGGAGCAAACCAGTCCGTGTTGAACGTCCACACCTTGACGAAGTTATTGCCCTGCCACGTGTATTTGTTCTGGTGCCATAGCTGGGTGCTGTAGGTGCTGTTGCTGTAGGTCCCGTCCTTGGACTCGATGAACACGTCATTACCATCGGTCAGAGGGACCTGATAGTGCACCAGCAGATCGCCGGTTGCATTGGGGTCGGCTTTTTCCGCGTCGATGTTGAAATCATAAATCAGGTTGACAAGGTTCGTGTTGAGAGGCTGAGCGGTTACGCCTCCATCAAACAGCGTGTGCTGCGCGTTAAGGCCCCACTGCGGCCAACCTGGGCCATGAACGGCGGGTATAATCGTCTGCGCGCCAGCGCCAAGGGACCCGACGGCGAGCATACTTGCCAGGACAAACAAACAGGCAAACAATCTGTTCCTGCAATGAACTGAATTCATTTTGTACCACCTCGTTTTGGATTGATTGAAACTTGGCCAGGTACTGGTGAATGGTTCCAGGGGCTGCTCAACACCGACTGCAAATTGAAGTGCGCATGACGCGTGGTGCAGGCTTTTGGTGTTGATCAGCAACCTGCTCCTGCAGCAACCAGGGGGCTTGCATCCCGGCTGCAAGAAAAACAGGGACGCAGATTACTATCGAGGAGAGTAGATGATTAAAAAAAAATTATCTTGTTCTGAATTCGTAAATTTTTCCCAAACTGCACCAGGGATTGTGCAACATTGGGCGAGTCCAGAAGCCTAAATTGAACGGCATAACTTTAAATCGCGACCGTGTGCTTACTTGCCGGCGTACAACTGCGCCGTCTTATCAGCCAGGACCTTCACGCGACTGGGTTCAGGATCGATGACCCGCATGTTGTCCCAATCGTAAGCAAATTCTTTGCCGCAACCCAGACAGACGAAGTAGGTCCCGGTGATGGCGGCGACCTTGGAGCGAGGCTGGCCCTTGCGGCAAGTAATGAGCGGAGTGCACTTCTTGTGCCGGCAACTGAAGACCTTGGACCAGACCATGGAAAATAATTCAATAAACACAAACACCTCTCGATGGGGAGCCTCGGAGGGGTTACCTCATGCAGCCTGCAATGGAGACGGGGAACTCCCTTGCCGGAAATCATGTGCCCTATTTGTTAGGCATTGATTAGACGTCCGTTAAAAAGCCTAATTCTCTGTTTGCATGGTGGAAGAATACTTTTGTAGCGTGCGCTGTGCACTGAGAAAGGGTTTTGAGAGGAGTGGAAGGGATCGCAAAAAATTACAAGGGGGATACGGCTTCCGGGTCCATATCCCCCTATTTAGCAGTCGACGGATGAGCCTGCTTCTGTAGTAGTAGAGTCAGAATGGTCTTGGGAAATATAGTGCGGCCGGAAAAATCTAAAACAAAACCCGGCAAATTAAATAAAGCTATTATTTTTAATAACTTACATTAGATTTATTTTCTTCTTTCGTCGACCTGGATCACCGGTCACCAAGCACCGTTCTGTGCGTAGAATGACTTCATGTCATTTGCCGCGTTCGAAGGGAACTCTGAAACCGTCCGCCAGTTGCGCGAGACGCTGGCCCAGGACCGGTTTCCCCATGCGGTGATCCTGGCCGGGCCACAGGGCGCGGGAAAGTACACCCTGGCGCTGTTGCTGGCGCGGACCATGAATTGCCTCCAGCCGCGCGAAACCGATGGCCTGCCCGATTTCTGCGGCGAATGCAGTAACTGCGTGCGCATCGGCCAGGCGGACGATCTGGATGCCCGGTTTGCTGAGGCCGTGGAGGCCCGCGAAGGGCTGCGCGACACGGACAAACGCGAAACCCGCATCCTGGTGCAGACCCATCCTGACGTTCTGGTGGTCCCGCCCGACCCCCCGCAGATGATGATCAAGGTCGACCAGGTGCGGCAGGTGATCCATACCGCGCGTTACCGGCCGCAAGAGGCGCGCCGGCGCGTATTTGTTTTTGTCGATTCGGCCTTCATGAAGGAGGCGGCCAACGCCCTTTTGAAAGTGCTGGAAGAGCCGCCTGATTTTGCCACGATTTTCCTGTTGGCGCGGAACCCCGGAGAATTGCTGCCTACCATCCGTTCGCGCTGTGTGACTTTTACCCTCAGCGCGCTTCCCACCGCCGAAATCGAGCGCTACCTGGAAAAGTCCAGGCCGGAATGGAATGCACGCCAGCGGCAGCTTGTGGCCCGGCTGAGCGGTGGCGCCATCGGGCGGGCGCGCACCCTGGACCTGGAAGAATACATGGCCGCCCGCAAAGATGCCCTGACGTTGCTGGTTACGGCGGTGCGCTCAGCCGAGCACTCTGACCTGTTCCGGACCACGGAAACGTATCGCGCAGGCGGTGAGGGCAAGGAAAAAACCGACCGTCTACTGGGCGCGGTTTACGGGCTGCTGAAGGACCTGATGGCGCTGGTTTCAGGCGCTCCGGAGCTGGTGCGAAACACGGACATCACGGTCGAGCTGAAATCGCTGGCTGCGGCCATTGATTTCAACTGGATTGCCCAGGCGACCCAGCAACTGGGACAAGTACAGAGCGGCATGCGCCGCAACGTGCTGCGGCCACTATCGCTGGACTCGTTTGCTCTCGCACTGGAGCGGTAAAACGTCTAAGGCCTGTCGCGCCTTGGCGCGTATCTATGCTTGTCCAGCCAATGTATGAAAAAATGTAAAGATCGTGGCCCTGACCTTTCAGCCAATTGAAAAGCTAAACCTTGCTGTGGTACGGTTACAGCACTGATCCGCACTGAATTCTCGGTCACATTTCACGGATTCAGCTCGGCTAGCCGAGTCGGCGTTTTCTCGCCGATGCAATGTTCGTTAAGCTGGACGGGACAATTATGAAGGATGGAATTGATTCGACCGCCGCTCGCCAGGCTCCTGAGCGGACGCACGACGAAGAGTTTGTAAGCCGGAAATTGATCCGGCCCTCATTGAGCTTGCCAGCTCCCCGCACGGAACCGGTCTCAGAACGCCGTGAGCGCCTGGAGCGCACAGACCGTATGCCGTCGGCTCCCAGACGCAACGGCCCGCCGGAACAGACCCACGCCGAAAATTATTATTACCAGAAACAGATCCAGGGCAAGACCCCGGTTGTGGTGGTGATGAAAGACGGCGAAGAGGTGCAGGGATTCATCGAGTGGTATGACCGCAACTGCATCAAGGTCAACCGCGGCAGCGCTTCACCCCTGCTGATCTACAAGCCCTCAAT
>JBGPZS010000227.1:0-6444 GCA_041493865.1 Terriglobia bacterium | reverse complement strand
TGCGCGATGGCCAGCTTCTCCGGGCCGTTGGCGCAGGCAATCACCGTGGCGCCCATGGCCTTGCCGATTTCGACCGCCGTGAGCCCTACGCCTCCCGCGGCGCCGAATACCAGCAGCCACTCGCCGGGCTTCAGGTGCGCACGCCAGTCGAACGAGCCGTGCGATGTGCCGTAGGTCACGGGAAAGCCCGCAGCGGAGATGAAATCCATCTGGCTGGGAATTTTGTAGACACGGCCGGCGTCGACAACGATCTCTTCGGCGTACGCGCCGGTTCCGGCGAGGACCATTACACGGTCGCCAGCGCGCAGAGCGCTGACGGCGGCGCCAATTTCGGTCACCGTGCCCGCGGCTTCCATACCGGGCGTGAACGGGAAGGCAGGCTTCTCCTGGTACTGGCCGGAGATGAGAAGGAGGTCGGCAAAATTGATGCCCGCAGCGTGCACGGCAATTCGCACTGCACCATCTTTGATCGGCGGTGGCGGCACTTCTTCCACCGTCAGCTTCTCCGGTCCACCCCACTCTTTGCACAAGACGGCGCGCATGCAGTCTCCTTTTGTTAAATCGCTAATTGTTTTGTGTCGGCCTGCGCAGCGAAAAACCGCGACGCACGAGCAACACTGTCTGATCATCCACTTGTTTCCCCTGCTCCAACGATCGTTTGCGCAGCGCTACCGAGATTTGCTCCAAAGAGTAATCAGCCGACTGCAGCAGAACCTCTTTCAGGGGCTCCAACCCGAGTTCACGACCTCCAGCGTCTGCGGTTTCGGTGAGTCCATCCGTCAAAATGGCCAGCACATCACCTTCCTCGCAATCAATACAGCCGTCATCAAATCGCGCGTCGGGAACAACCGCAAGCGGCAGGTTCCGTACCCAGCGTTCCTCAACCGCTTGCAGACGCTTGCAGTAGTGCAGCACTGGCAGGTGTCCAGCAAGAGTAAATCGGAGACCACCGCCTTCAGTACCGGTTATGCCGGCAAAAGTCACAAACACGTTCGGAGCAGAGACCGACAAAAGCACACGGTTAAGTTCTGATAGCAAGCCGGGAAGGCCGGCTCCATTCGACTGCCACATTCGCGCCGCGCTTTTCACCATAGCCATAATCATTCCCGCGGGCACTCCGTGGCCAGCGACGTCCGCTACATAGGCTATCCACTGCGTGCCCTGCTCCGCCACATCCACCAGGTCGCCACCAATTTGGCCGCTGGGAATTGAGACTCCATACATTTCGTACTGATGGAGCTTTTGCGAGATCACCGGCACCAGCGCCTGGTGAACCTCGGCAGCCAGCTTCACCTCAGCAGTCGCGGCAAAAACGCGCAATCCTTCTTTGCGGATGAAGGCCACAACCAGCGTGTAGCCCATCAGGATGGAGAACATGGCGAGGAGGCCTTCGATAACCAGCTTGTCTGTGACTGCTTCACGGCTGAATTCCATTTGCTGGTACGCGGGAACGTTTCTTCGCATCAAGTACCCAATGAAAGTGGTGGTGGCCACCTGTACGGGCAGCGTTATCACCAGAATCCAGGTCATCCGGCGAAATCCCGCAAACGCCCAAATCATGGAGAAAGCTCCCGCCACAAGCGCCAGAAAAACCGCCCAGGGCACATAGACCCATGTGTGATTCACAAAACTCAGGACCAGCCCAAATGAGGTGAATAGGAAGAAAATTCCGAACAGGAGCATGGCACTGGCTCTGCGCGGAACCGTCTCCCAGTACTTTGCGGACCGCTCCCAACCTGACCTTTTAGCCATAGTTATCTCTGAAGGACTCTAAGTGTACCCGTCCCGCTGCAAGCTGGCCATTGCCAACGAAGCAGATGGCGTTCATAACATCTGCGCGTCTGCTGCGTCTATACTCAGGGTCCAAAATGTCCACTAACTCTAAATCCAAAGTCGGTCTTCTGCTTTTCTTCTTGTCATCGCTCTCATTTGTCGCGACGGCACAACCACCTCCCGCTGCCAGGGTGGAATCAACTACCGGCCTGCAGCAACGTCTCCAACACAAGCTTGACGAACTCCGCTTGAAGAACGGCTTCCCGGGCGCGACCGCGGCCGTCGTGCTGCCAGACGGCCAGGTCATTTCCATCAGCACCGGACTTTCTGACGTTGAGGCCGGCACGCCGATGAAATCGACCGATCGCATCCTGGCGGGCAGCATCGGCAAGACGTATTTTGCCGCCGTAATGATGCGGTTGGTCCATGAGAAGAAGATCGATTTGGACGCAAAGATCAGCCGCTGGATCAGCGATGAGCCCTGGTTCCACCGCTTCCCCAACGCTGACACTATCACCTTCCGCCAGTTGCTCAACCACACCAGTGGAATCCCGGAGCACGCGGAGTCGCCGGAGTTCACCGCGGCGCTGCGCAAAGATCCTGACAAGAATTGGACGCCGCTCGAACTGCTCAGCTTCACCTTCGATAAGCCCGCCAAATTCCCAGCGGGCCAGGGTTGGAGTTATGCCGATACCAACTTCATTCTCGCCGGCTACATCGTCGAGAAGATCACCCATCGGCCGCTCTATGAACAGGTGCGCGAGCAGGTACTGCGTCCACTCAAGCTGGATGACACGATTCCATCCGTCAGCCGCACTCTGCCGGGGCTCATCCAGGGCTATTCCATGCCCAACAGTCCGTTTGGATTTTCCGGTCGTACGATTCACGAGGGAAAGTTCGTCATCAATCCGCAAGCCGAGTGGACCGGCGGCGGCTTTCTTTCCACCTCAACCGATCTGGCGCGATGGGCGAAACTTCTCTATGAAGGCCAGGCGTTCGACAAGAGTATGCTGCCCACGATGGAAGCCGGCGTTCCCGCCAAGACCGGCAAGGGCGACGAGTACGGGCTTGGCGTGCAGATCCGCCATACTCCGTTCGGTATTTCCTATGGACACGGCGGCTGGTTTCCCGGCTACCTCTCTGAGATGGAATACTTCCCGGAGAAGCATACTGCACTCGCCGTGCAACTCAACACTGACGATTTTTCCAAAGTGAAAGGCCGGACGCATAACTACATTCTTTGGCTGGCGCAAGAAGTGTTCGAGCCCACGAGCCCGCAGCAATCACAGCGGAGGTCCGCAAACGATCAGTTTTGCGGCAACCCTCCATTGCCCAGGCGCACGGAAAGCCAGAGTGTGTTCAGCATCTTGCCCTCGGCCTCCGCACGGCACTCGATCTCCTGCGGCGCTTTTGTCTCCGACTTTGGCGCCTCCAGCAGCACCTGCGCGAAGTAATCGCTTTGCGGCTCAAGGGAGTAACTGCCCGCGCCGCTCTGCGTGGTCCAGCTATCGGGCAGCTTCATGGAGATGGTGATCGTCTTCACGCTGTCCGTATGGTTATGCAATTCCAGCGGGACCATCAGCGTAGCGCCGCGCTTGATGGCAATCTCTGGCGCGCTCGCTTTGGGCAACCGCGTCAGCCCATGCGCGCGGCGAAACTGCTCATAGAACCTCCACGGCCCGCCCAACTCCACCGAGAGCGCAGCCGGCTGGTCGTAAGCTTCTCTTGCCGCGGCAACAAACGGGATACGTGCCGGCGTGATTCCTTCAAACACATCTCCGGCCACGCTGCCCGGCACGTGCGACTTGCCCAGCGTGAAACTGATTGGCCCGCCCCAGTTCTTCTCCTGCTCTGCAAGCTGCTTCTCGTCCATCTTCTTAAGGCCCTCGATGTAGCTGCGATACTGCGTAAGGTGATACTTGAAAGTCTCCATTGCAATACGCCAGTAGGGCAGCTTGAGCGAAGGCGAAATGCCGGCCGTGGGATAGCTCGGACCTGTGTTCTTGAAGATTGTGTCGCTCGCTGAATCGGGAAAGTAGTAGAGCTTCTTCGGCTGCCAGGGCTGCAATCCATCCAGCAGCGTCTCATTGATCTTGGCCGGTCCTGCAAGTTGCGCCGGAAAGACGGAAGGGTCGCCCGCGCTGTCGAATGCTTCCGTCGCCAGCACGCCGGCGGCTTGATGGTCTCCGTGGTTCTCTCCGACAAAAAATCCCGGCAGCCACGTCAAAATTACCTCCGGACGCATCAGCCTCACCATCCTGACCAGTTCTTCCTGCACCTGCCCGTGGCGCCAGTTCGCCAGCGACTGCAAAACATTCTGGCTCGGTGTATCGCGCCCGCTCAGGAACCACACCTGGCTGATGCCGACGCTGTCCAGCGCATGCCGTAACTCCATCTCCCGTACCGTGCCCAGCGACTGCGCCCGTTCCGGCCCCATGTTGTTATGACCGGCCTCGCCATGCGTCGTGTAGATCACCGCCACGTGCTTGTGCTGGTCAATGAGCTGCACCAGGTACGGAACCACTCCGGTCTCGTCATCCGGATGCGCCACAATCAGCAGAACGTCCACCTTCAGCCGCTCATCCGGCTTCAACAAAGGCGGAGTAGGAGAGGGCGTCGGGTTCTGAGCGACCGCAGTCGTGATTAATAGCAGCAACAGGCCGAGCAGGCGCAGCGGTTTCATCGATTTCCTTTGAGAAATGTAAGTGACTCACTCCAAGACTCAATTGTTAGCATCAGGGATTCAAATTTTAGCGACAAGCAAGATACGCATGGAGAACCCTTCGTCCCCGCAAACAGGAAACTATCTCGCATTGCTAATTGCTTACTCTCACTGCCAGCTTGCCGCGCACGTGTCCTGTTTCGCTCAGGCGGTGCGCATCAGCAATCTGTTCGAGAGGAAAGATTTTTTCAACCACCGGCCGGACCTTGCCGGCCTCAATCAATGTGCCGACTTTTTCCAGGTCTCCGCCGCGAGGCTTGACCCGCGCGATCAGCAATCTTTTGCCGCCGAACAGCCCGCGAATAACCCCGCCGGCAACCCCGGCGATGGCGCTGGAAAAAAACTTGAGCTTGCCGGCACGCTCCTCCGGAATCGGGACTGCTAGTGTCACCAGCCGACCGCCGAATTTCAGCGCGCCAAGCGACCCGGCCCACACGCTCTGGCCCACTCCATCGAGTACCAAATCGAACTTTGGCCGTATCCCAGCAATCTGTTCGCGCGTGTAATCGATTGGCTGGTCCGCGCCCAGTTCGCGGAGAAAATCCTGGTTGCTCGGGCCGGCAGTGGCGGCAACGTAGGCGCCAAACGCCTTGGCAATCTGGATGGCCATCACGCCCACGCCGCCTGCTCCGGCATGTATCAGCACCCGCTGCCCTGCCTTGAGATTACCCTGATTCAAGAGCGCCTGCCATGCAGTGAGCGCGGCGAGAGGCACGGTTGCGGCCTCTTCATGTCTGAGGTTTTGCGGTTTTTTGGCCAGAGTTTTTTCCGGCGCTACCACGTATTCTGCGTACGTACCGCGATAAGTCTTTCCCACATAACCGTCTTTGTATCCGTAGACCTCGTCGCCAGGTTTGAACAGCGTAACGGCCGGACCAACCTCCGCTACCACGCCGGAGAGATCGCAGCCCCAGATCACCGGAAACACCACGGGCCGGACAGCGTCCAGCAGCCCGCGACGATACTTCCAGTCCACAGGATTCACGCTCGATGCGCGCACCTGCACCAGCACGCCGTTCGGCCCCACGCGCGGCGTCGGCAGGTCATTGGCGATCTCCAGTACTTCAGGGCCGCCGTATTGTTCGCATACGACTGCTCTCATGTGGTCATTATCTCTAACTCAGAATTGATGATTGCTAGAATCGGGTAATCGGGCAATTTGAAAAATCCAAAGCCCTTGTAATTTTGGCAATTCCGGCGATTTTGGCAATCTGACTGAACAACTCATACTAGACTAGAAGTCATATCCATGGATTTTGATCAACTAGAGACCTTTCTTGAGGTCGCCCGCCACAGCAGCTTTTCCCGGGCTGCGGACAAGCGCTTTCGCACGCAGCCGGCCATCTCTTCTCAGATACGAGCGCTGGAAGAGGAGGTGGGCGCTAAGCTCTTTGATCGCAGCGGCGGCAAAGTGGCTCTCACCGCGGCCGGCAAAGTCTTCCAGCAATACGCTGAGCAGATGCTGGAAGCACGCAAGACCCTGCTGGTGACCGTAGCGGAAATGGAACGCATCCCGCGAGGCGAGATCGTGGTGGGCGCGAACGAGGGCACGTGCCTGCATATCCTGCCGGAGGTCTTTGCCGAATTCAAAAAACTCTACCCTAACGTAGGTGTGCAGATCAGCCGGCTGGAGCGGGCCAAAATCATGGAGTCGATCATCGACAACTCCGTCGACTTCGGCGTGGTCTCCGCTCCGGTGGAAGACAAGCGCCTGACGGCAGTGAATATTCATCGCGACGAACTGGTGATCATCGCGCCCCCTCGCCATCCGCTGAGCACCATGAAAGAAGCCACCATTGGCGAGGTTGTTCGCTTCCCTTTGCTGTTGCCCAAGCTTGGCCGCACCCGCGACGCTCTGGAAAACCTTTTCCACGACCGCGCGCTCAAGCCCAAAATCTCCATGGAATTGGACTCCAGCGAACTGCTCAAGCGTTTTGTGGCCGCAGACG
>JBGPZS010000567.1:0-2624 GCA_041493865.1 Terriglobia bacterium | reverse complement strand
GTAATCGCACGTAATCGCCGCAATCCTACCCCAGCCCAGCAAAACCGGCCGGTCCGGGGGCCCCGTCGCGCGTGATCGGAAAACCAAAACCTTTGAAACACATGAGGAATGGAGGAAGCAGAGGAAAAACCTTACCGCTAAATTTGGATCGCCGACATCGCACGAAATCGCCGCAATCCTACCCCAGCCCAGCAAAACCGGCCGGTCCAGGGGCCCCGTCGCGCGTGATCGGATCGCCCACGCAGCGGAGAGGAAGGAATTTCACCACATAGGCAGAGACACGAAGAGATGTATAAACTCTTTTCTTGAACCTCGATTACGGCGATCGCGTACGATTCCGGCGATTACGCGCGATTATCCAGCGGCCTCTGCGCCCTCTGTGGTTAACGGTTTTGGTAAAGTATCTAGATTCATGCTTGACCTTGCTTACGTCCGGGAGAACCTGTCCTCCATTGAAGAAATGCTGCGCCGCCGGGGCATGGATCCTGCCCAGATACTGAGCGGCTTCCGCCAGGTGGACGACAAACGCCGCCAGTTGATCACTCAGTCGGAGACGTTGAAAGCGCAGAGGAACCGCGCGTCAGAGGAGATCGCGAAGCTCAAGAAGGCTGGGCAGGACGCCACGGCGCAGATGGAGCAGACGAAAGCGCTGCGCGTGCAGGGCGACGAGCTGGAAAAGCAGGCGGCGGAGATCGACCAGGAGCTGCGCACGATGCTGGCCGGCATTCCCAACGTGCCGCATGAGTCGGTGCCGGTGGGGCGCTCGGCTGACGATAACAAGGAAGTCCGCAAGTGGGGCACGCCGCCCGAGTTCAGCTTCACTCCCAAGCCGCACTGGGAGCTGGGCGAGCAACTGGGCATACTGGACATGGAGCGCGCGGTCAAGCTGAGCGGCGCCAGGTTTGCCGTCTACTGGGACATGGGCGCCAGGCTGGAGCGTGCGCTGGCCAACTTCATGCTTGACCTGCATACGAGCGAGCACGGCTACACGGAAGTGCTGACGCCGTACATGGTGAATTCGGCGTCAATGTACGGCACGGGGCAGCTGCCCAAGTTCGCCGGCGATCAGTTCAAGATCGCGGACCACGACCTGTGGCTCATCCCCACGGCGGAGGTGCCGCTAACCAACCTCTATCGCGATGAGGTGATTGACGCCGCGCGGCTGCCGCTTTCAGTGACCGGATACACGCCGTGCTTCCGCAGTGAAGCCGGTTCCTATGGCAAAGACGTGCGCGGGATCATACGGCAGCACCAGTTCCAGAAAGTTGAGCTGGTGAAGTTCACGCGTCCGGAACAAAGTTACGAGCAGCATGAGCAGCTCACGCGCGATGCTGAGACGATACTGCAAAAACTGGGGCTGCACTACCGCACCATGCTGCTGAGCACTGGCGACATGGGGTCAAGTTCAGCCAAGACATACGACCTGGAAGTGTGGCTGCCGGGACAGAAGCTGTATCGTGAAATTTCTTCCTGCTCAAACTTTGAGGCCTACCAGGCGCGGCGGGCGAACATACGCTACCGGCCGGAAGGCAGCAAGAAGAGCGAGTTCGTACACACGCTGAACGGCAGCGGGCTGGCGATCGGGCGAACGTGGCTTGCGATCCTGGAGAACTATCAGCAGGCAGACGGCAGCGTGGTGGTCCCTGAAGCGCTGCGCAAGTATGTGGGAACGGACAGGATCATTGCTAAGAAATTCTAGGCTAAGAAATTCTCGCAAATTGCCAGAAATGCCAAGATTGCCAAAAATCGCCGAAATTGAGAGGCGTACGCGGCAATCTTTCTGGAAGCCAGAGGAGCAATGGAACTCCGTTCACGCGGGGATCTCTGGCGTTCCTTCAATTTTCAATCTTTGGCAATCTTGGCAATTCTGGCAATAGATTGATGCCGCCCAGAGCTTCCAATACACTAGAGGACATGTCTCGCATTGGGCGTACGCTGAAGGGCTATTTGTTCTGGACCTATACGCGGGGAAGCTTCCATTACGACGTAATGGTGACGCTGATCCTGGCGTTTATCTTCATTGCGCCGCATTTTATCGACTTCAAGGACAAACCGTCAGGCCGGCAGCCGCATCCAACGGACATCATTGCCAGTGCAGACGGGAAGACGTATCAGGTGGAGGCCTCGGCCGTGGACGCCCAGGATGAGGGCATGGTGCGGGTGAACTTTCAGCGTGTGCTCCGGCCGATTGCCGGGGCAGTGACGGTGGAGCGCGTGGAACCGGTACGCGACGGCAGCGGACACGTGGTGGCGTATCGCGCCTGGGTGCACAAGTAAACGGCGGGAAGATTTCGTACGTGTGTGAAGACCAGAGGTATATGAGACGCAATCCGGCGTTGTCAATCTTATTTGTAACGTTTGTCGCGCTCGCGGCGACCGCGGGCAGGGCGCAGACAGATTGTGGCGTAGCGGCGAATCATCCGCCGGCAACCCAGACCGGCAGCGCACCGCAGCCAGCAGAAAAAGCCGATCAAGCCAAAACACCCGAGGCCGCCACGCCGGCAAAAATCGCAAACGCCAAGCAGGGCCAGGCCGCAAACCCGGCGCAAACAGGGGAACACGCTTCGGCGGCGAATTCCAGCAGCGATCTCAACGCGGTGCTGGCGAAGATGAACCAGTCAGCG
>JBGPZS010000178.1:0-7643 GCA_041493865.1 Terriglobia bacterium | reverse complement strand
GCACCGGTCACGCTGGAGCCGATGGAGAAAGCATTGCAAGAGGTTTCCGCCAAATATCAGAACATATACTGGCGGGAATCACCCGCGAGCGGGGTGCGCGTGGTGGACAGCGCGGCGAAAGCGGCACTGCTGCGCGTACGGGTAAGAGAGTTTCGCATTGTGGAAGACCGCGAGCCGGATGGAGCGATGTCGGCATTGTGGCGCGCGCCGGAAGTAGCGGCGTTTCTGCGCAAGAACCATATTCGTTTCGCGCGGCGGCCGGGCGCGGCCAGGAAGGCGATCTCGCCGCCGATGATTATCGAGATGAAAAAGACCCCGGTGGCCGAGATACTGGACCGCATTGCGTCCGGCTATGGCACGGACCCGCCGAAGGTGTGGATCTATCAGGAGTGCGCGGACAGGAAAGAAATGCTGGTCGACGTCGAGATGAAGTAAGCCGCAGGAAAAAACCTTACCGCGGACCAGAGAATTGCCGAAATCGCAAGAATCGCCAAAAAATTGCCGGCCTTGCAACCCGGTTTTTCCTCTTGTTAACTATTTTACTACTCCCCCGTGGGACTGATTCGCGTTATGCTGCATCTTAGTGGCAATGCGCATGACAGTGCTGGCGAGCGGGAGCAGAGGAAACTCTACGGTGCTCTCCAGTGGACGCGCCAGCATCCTGGTGGATGCGGGGATCTCCTGGAAGGAAACCCTCAAGCGCATGAAGGCCGTGGGCGAAGACCCGCAAAAGCTCCGGGCCATTGTGATTTCGCACGAGCACCAGGACCACGTGGCCGGACTACAGGTGCTGGCACGCAGGCTCGCGATCCCGGTCTATATCACCGAGGCCACATACCACAGCTGGCGGCGGTCGACCAAAGATGCGGAAGGCAAGCCGGCGAAGCTGGAGCGGCGCGAGCACTTCCAGGTGGGACGCAGTTTTAACGTCGCCGACATCACGGTCACAGCGTTTACCATCCCGCATGATGCCGCCGATCCGTGTGGCTTTACCTTCAAAGCAGATGGAGTGAAGATCGGCGTGGTCACTGACCTGGGCTACCTGCCTTACAGCGTCAAAGACCACCTGCGGCACTGCGACGGGCTGATGATCGAATCAAACCATGACCTGGAGATGCTGCGCAACGGGCCCTATCCCTGGATGGTGAAACAACGGGTGATGAGCCGCGTAGGACACCTTTCCAACGCGGCGCTGGCTGAGTTTTTTGAGAAAGACTATGACGGACAGGCGGCGTTCCTGGTGCTGGCGCACCTCTCCGAGCATAATAACCATCCCCAAGTGGCCCGCGAGACTGCCCATAAGGCCCTCGGTGGGAAACTGAATCTTTTTCAGTCGTGCGCCCTGACGCTGGCGCAGCAGGACCACCCGTTGCAGCCTCTCTGCCTGGGGTGAGAATATACCTGTACGAAATCTTGATCTGGGATGAGAATAGACTCATCGTAATTCCAACATTTTGGCAAGAGGCTTTTTGAACAGCGTCCGGGCAAGCCGATGAGCAATATCTGCAGTGATCGCGTTGTGGGAGACATACTCGCTGGGTGGCGGTACGATATTTCAGGATTGGCCGCCGAGATGCGCGGCGACTACGAAGCGCATCTGGCTGAGTGTGCGCATTGCCGGTCACGCCAGGTCTTGCATCGTACTATCGACATCGGGTTGATGATTGTAGCCGGTGTTTCGGCTGTCATGTTTCTGGTGGCGTTCGGCGCAGTGAGGCACTTTTCGCCCCGGCATGCGCTGGTGCTGGAGCTAATCGCGCTGGCGGGCTTCCTCTTCTTTAGCGTGGTATGGCTGATCGTCGCTGTGGCCACGCCGGCGCCGGTGGTGGTGGCTGACGTGGCCCGCATACAGGCCCGGCGCATCCATGACAAGCTCCCCAGCCAGATCCGCGAAAAGCTTCCCGAGATCACCCAGGATTTCCTGAAAGAAAGATAAAAGATAAAAGATAGATATAAAGATAGAAGCAGACTTCTCTGCAAAAAAAGAAACCGCTTGCTCAAGGCAGCTCTCCTCATCCCTTGTTGCTTCTCTCCGGCTGATTTCTACGGCCAGATGTACGCTGTGATGCCTTCTTCCTTCCATCCGCTTTGTAAGACCTGCGCGCGCTCGGCACTCGAGGTCGTAAAGAAGTGCATGCTGCCGTCGGGTTTTACCAGCCGATAGAAGGGCTGCGTGCCTGCCATCTGCGAGCTTGCCACATACCCGATGATTCCGCCGTCCTGATATCCGGCCGCCCGCATGCGGTTGATTTCGTTGACATCTGTAATAAGAACATAGTCCCCGTTGGCATTGGACATTCGGTAAAGCGGAACTGTCCCGCCACTCTGCGTGCTCAGGATGGAGCCCGCGATTCCTTCAGTCTTGAAGTTCTGTGAGTTTTGGTCACTGGCGTTGGTGGTGTAAAGATGTCCTCCATTCGCCGTGTTGATGGCGCGATAGAGCGGCACTTTGGCGCCGGTAGCGGTGTCTCCCCCGCCGCCTGCAGGCGAGGACCCTCCATTCACGTCAGGCGCGGTGCCGGTAGCGGTAGCTGCCGTCTGGAACTGTCCCGCGGTGCGCAGATCGCCATCGCGAGTAAGGATTTGCCACTCGTACGTTTTGCCTGGCTCCAGCCCGGTAAGCGGCAGAGAGTGGCCTGTGCCTCCGCCCTGATGATAGGCCGATTTCCATCCGCTATTGCTGCCCGCCACGCGATAGCGCACGTGGTTCGCGCCACTCGCGTTGGTGGTCCAATTGATAGTGGCCGAGTTACCGGTAATGTTCGTGATCGTCGGACCCTGGGTAATATGGACAGCTTTTTCGTTGGCCTCGTCCATTGGTTTTTGCGCGAATGCAGCCACCGCCAGAAACATCAGCGGCAGTCCCAGAAACATGAGTGTGCGTTTCATACTTTTCGTCTCCCGTCGAAAGGTAATTAGGTTTGACAATTCGCGATGAAGTGGCTTGTGCTCGTGCGTGCCCGCATCTGCCATAAAGGCATGAGTGTGTCCGTTTCGAGCCTTGCTAGTTCGAAGGTGGTAAACAGGCGCGGGTTGCACCTTCAGAGCTGGAAAAGCAGAGCTGCTGAAAAGCTCTTATTCACGAAACACAACTTGATTAGCTTCCCGAGATCACCCCAGGATTTCCTGAAAGCAAAGATAAAAGATAAAAGATAGAAGCAGCTTCTCTGCAAAAAGAAAAACCGCCTCGCTTGAGGCGGCTCCTCATCCTTAGTTGCTTCTGTCCGGCTGATTTCTACGGCCAGATGTATGCCGTGACGCCCTCATCCTTCCAGCCCCTTTGTAAGACCTGCGCGCGCTCGGAGGCCGAAGTCGTAAAGAAATGCCCGCTACCGTCGGGTTTTACCAGCCGATAGAAGGGCTGCGTGCCTGTCATCTGCCAGCTTGCCACATATCCGATGATTCCACCGTCCTGATAACCATACACCTGCATACGGTTGATTTCGGCGGCCTCGGTAGTGAGCAGACAGTCCCCGCTAGGGCTGGTCATGCGGTAAAGCGGAACCGTCCCGCCGCTCTGCGTGCTCAGAATGTAGCCGGCGACTCCTTCAGACCTGAAGTTCTGTGAGTTCTGGCCATCGGCGTTGGTGCCGTAGAGATGCCCGCCATTCGACGAATTGACTGCGCGATAGAGCGGCACCTTGCGGCCGTTACCTCTGTCGCCCGCGCCGTAACCTCTGTCACCCGCGCCGTAACCTCTGTCGTCCGTGTCGCGATCCCTGTCGCCTTCGCGGCCGGCTGCCGGATAAGAGCCTCCATTCACGTCACGCGCGTGCCCGCGGCGGTGTCTTGCCGTCTGGAATTGGCCGGCGGTGCGCAGGTCGCCATCGCGCGTAAGGATTTGCCACTCGTAGGTTCTGTCCGGCTCCAGCCCCGTAAGCTGAAGGGAGTGGCTGGTGCCTCCGCCCTGATGGTAGGCCGACTGCCATGCGTTATTGCTGCCCGCCACGCGATAGCGCACGTGGTTCGCGCCGCTGGAATTCGTGGTCCAATTGATGGTTGCCGACTCACCCGTGATGTTGGTGACGTTCGGCCCCTGGGTAATGCGGACGGCCCGTTCATTGGCGTCGTCCATTTGTCTTTGCGCGAATGCTGCTGTCGCCAGCAACATCAGTGACAAACCTAAAAGCGTACGTGTGCGTTTCATACTTTTCGTCTCCCGTTTCGAAAAAGGTAAGTAAATTGAGAATTGCGCGATGAAGTGCGTTCTGCTTGCGAGTGCCCGCACCAGCCGGAAAGATATGAAGGCGCACGATTGCGAGACTTACCTAGTTCGAAGCTGATAAACAGGCCCGAGTTGCACGTTCAGAGTGCAATAAGCAGAGCTGCTGGAAAGCGGACTTGGCCCTTGGCTTTTAGCTCTCGGTTGCTTGCCTCTTTTTTCACTCTTGATCTTTTAGGAATCAGGAAAAAAAGATCTAAAAAGCCATCATCAAGGCATAAAAAATGCGCGCAAGGCGCGGTTACCTCGGCCGGCATTTTTAACCGTGGAATTAGTTAAACAGGTATAGATGCCTGAAGACAAGCTGGCCAAAAACTAAGAGCCGACAGCCAATTACCAACTACCGCGTATCGCCTTCACACTTCCAGTGTCCCGATCAGGTCCGTAATCCGCTTCACCCGGTTCTCATAGCACCAGCGCTGCAGCCCGTCCACGATCTTCTCGGTCGAGCAGGGGTCCCAGAAATTCGCCGTGCCCACTTCCACCGCGGCAGCGCCCGCCAGCATGAACTCAACCACGTCTTCCGCCGTGGTGATGCCGCCCATGCCGATCACTGGGATCTCCACTGTGTGCGCGGCTTCATACACCATGCGCAATGCAATCGGCTTGATGGCCGGCCCGCTCAATCCCGCGGTCACGTTGGAGATGCGCGGCTTCCGCGTCTTGGCGTCAATGGCCATGCCGACGAACGTGTTTACCAGTGAAATTGCGTCGGCGCCGGCGTTCTCCGCGGACTTGGCCATGGCCGGAATGCTGGTCACGTTGGGTGAGAGCTTCACAATCAGCGGCCGTCGCGAAGCCGCCTTGCAACTGGCCACCAGCTCTTCCAGCAGCGCCCGGTCGGTGCCAAAGACCATGCCTCCGTGGCTGGTGTTGGGGCACGATACGTTCAGTTCGTAGGCGGCAATGCCCTCGGCTTCATTCAGGATGCGGATCGTCTCCTGGTATTCCTCCCGCGAGTAGCCAAACACGTTGGCAATCACCACCACGTTTTTCTTGGCCGCCAGGTGCGGCAGCTTTTCTTCAATGAACGCGCGCGCGCCGATGTTCTGCAGCCCAATCGCGTTCAGCATGCCCGCGGCCGTCTCAAACAACCGCGGCGGCGGATTGCCGACCATGGGCTCGCGCGAGAGCCCCTTGGTGACAAAACCGCCCAGTTTTTCCAGTGTGACAATGTCCTCAAACTCGATCCCGTATCCAAACGTCCCGCTCGCCGCGATCACCGGGTTCTTGAACGCGATGCCGGCAAAGCTTACGCTCAGGTCGGGCTTGCGACTGGTTGCTCTGTCCTGGGTTGCGGTAGCCATTGTCTTCTAGTGTAACCGCATATGTGCGAGAAAATAACGGCAGGACACGGCCATTTTCACCACGAAGACCTTTTCTCACCCTGGAGCCACCGAGACACGCTGATGCGCTTGTTCTATTCGTGCAAGAATACAAGCCCAGCTACGGACAAATTCAAAATCTGCACGCGTCCCAGCGCCGTAGACGCGACCACCGGTTAGCCCCCACTGAGGCGAGCGCACGCGAAGCCGGAAGTGTGGGTAGCGTGATGATGAAGATGAGCCCCAGCGGGGCGGCACAGGATCAACTGCCGAGATCGTTCAACCACGAGTGAATCGAGCCAGCTTCCGCTTTCCCGTTTGCTCCGTGCAATCCGTGTTCATCAGTGGTAAGGTTCTCCCGCTTTTGCCATTGCGCCATGCCGGTCATCGTCGTCTATCTAGGCCTGATCACCATGTTCATGGGCGGCGTGTCTGTGCTCAAGCCGCTCGGATTCCTCGCCATCCACTCGCGATTGCAGGCTCTGGCCGTGGTGGCCGCCGGTTTGTTGATCGTAATGATCGGCGCGTCATTGCCCGCCAAAGAAGCTCGCGTCGTGTCGCCTCGCACGCACCTTGACCTGTTCATCCCCGCCTGGCAGTTCAACGAGTTCCACTCCGTCCGCATCGCCGCGCCCAAAGAGAAGGTATATACGGCGCTCAAACAGGTCACGGCTGAAGAAATTGTTTTCTTCCGCGCCTTGGTGTGGCTCCGCCGCTTCGGACGCCCCGGGCCGGAGAGCATCCTCAACCCGCCGCCGGAGACACCGCTGCTCGAGATCGCCACTAAAACGACGTTTATCGTCCTGGCCGAAGAGCCCGATCATGAAATTGTTGTGGGAACGCTGGTGGCCGCGCCGCGCGGCTGGCATCCCAGCGGCAACAGAACTCCCGAGAGCTTCAAGGCGCTCTCCGCTTCGCAACAGCCCGGCTTTGCCTTCGCCGCCATGAACTTCCGCCTTGAAGACTGCACCCCGCTGCTGAAAGCCGCACCCTCATCATGCACCTTGCTCACCACTGAGACCCGTGTCTACGCCACTGACGCTCCCACCCGCCGCGCCTTCGCCCGCTATTGGCGGGTGATCTATCCCGGCAGCGCGTTGATCCGCCGAATGTGGCTGCGTGCCGTGAAGCAGCGGAGCGAAAGCGATACCGGGCATTCGGAAATCAAGCATTGACACACCCGCGATAACCGGGTACTTTTGCAGCCGTTTTCAGAGGAGGAAAGTATGGACAGGGCCCTCTGCCGCTTACTTAGCGTCTCCGCGGGCATACTGCTTGTTGCAGCCACTGCTCTCTGCCAAAGCTCTCAATCCGGTGCTATCTCCGGCTCAGTCAAAGATACCAGCGGGGCCGTGATCGTCGGTGCCGCCGTTACCATCGTTAACGATGCGACTAAAAATGTAGAACGGACCGTAGTCACCACCGGTGATGGCCTGTTTACTGCCTCACTGCTTCCCCCCGGCGATTACACCGTTACCGTAAAAGCGCCCGGCTTTAACGGGAGCACGTCTAAAATAGAAGTCTCGCTCAATAAGACAACGCGTGTTGATGCCCTGCTCCGCGTGGGCACGGTCGCGGAAACCGTGGAAGTCACAACCAGCCCGACCCTGGTGAACACGGAGAGCGCAACCACGGGGCAGGCGATTAATGCGGAAACGATGCGCGCCCTTCCGCTGCCAGTTCCCAATTTCATGTTTCTGCTCTCCCTTTCAGCCGGCACCGCGGGTGAGTTCCCTGATGTCCGCTCGGCCAATCGCGGCATCGTGGACATCAACGTGAATGGCCAGCGGACCAGCAACAACAGCGTCACGCTGGAAGGGATCAATGTCAACGATTTCAACCTCGCCCATTTTGACACCATCCCTCTGCCCAACACGCACGCCATCGAGGAATTCAATGTTGCCACGTCGCTGTATGACGCTTCCTCCGGCTCCAAGGGCGGTGGCGCCGTGGGCCTGGTCATCAAGTCGGGAACGAAAAGCTGGCATGGCGAAGCCTACGTTCAGCATCGCAATGACTGGCTCAATGCCAATGAGTGGTTCTTTAACCACAATGGGCTGCCGCGCCAGAAATTCCTGCAGACAGTCCTGGGCTTC
>JBGPZS010000264.1:0-5752 GCA_041493865.1 Terriglobia bacterium | reverse complement strand
GAATGTATGGCGCTACGAATACATCAGCGACGTCTTGCCCGATAGGCCCGGGTAGTACAGTCGCAGCCGCACAATATAACTCCGGCCCGCGAAGAGCTTGTACTTGATGCTCGCGTTCCGGTCTTCCCCGCTGTCGTCGTCGCCAGAGAGGTATCGCGGCTTACCGTTGATGTTTTCGAACAGCAGGAGCAGTGTGTCCGACGCGCCCTTCGTCTCTATCGTGTATTTCCGTGACGCCGTGGGCTTGATGGCGAAATCGATTTGCTGGCCGGCGGCGAGGTCGACTGCTACCGTCTGGAACGGCTGCAGCGTCGTCAGCTCTGCATCTGATTTCGGGTACCACTTGAGCGCCCATTCCTTGTCGGCGCTTGAGAGGGTTCCCGGCGGGGTGAGGCCGTTGACGTCGTATTCATCGGGTTCGTCGATCAAACCCGGCTCGAACTCGTATTCCATGATCGAATCGGGGTCCCACGACGACCCCTGGACCTGCTGTTGGCTGAGCTTCTGCAGGATATTGCGATACGTGGTGTCGTGGTCCCAGCTGTTAGGAGGCTTGGCCAGCGAGTCGTACACCGCCTGCTCGTGCCACTTGATTCCCGCATAGGGGTTCTGGTGCTCATGCTCCATCCCGATCACGTGTCCCAGCTCGTGGAGCGCGGTGCCGCTGCCGTAGGCAGTCGTGAGGTCCCAGCCGTAAACCGTCGTAGGCTCGTTCAGCGGAATCGTCAGCACATCGCGGCCAACTGCGGAGGCAGAACTGCCATCCTCCGTTGAGTAGCCGATTCGGACTTCGGCCTCGTTGAGCTGATTGACCTCAGTAAACTCAAGGCCGACTCCAACCGCCTTCCATTTAGCAAACGCGCCACGGATCGCATCCGCCTGGACCTTCGGAACGGAGAAGTGAGATCCTCCTCCAAAGAAGCAATAGTGCAGGACCGTTCCGTTCATCCACTTCGATTGTGTGGACAGGATAGCCGACGCCCGACGTGGGTCGGCCATCACTGCAGGTGGGAGTTGGCGAACTGGGCGGGCCAGATTCCGGCACAGGGGCTTAAGGGTCCGCTTCGACGGGGTGACTTTAGACGACTGACTGCTGTAGGTGCGTGGCACATGACCTCCTAGCTAGAAAGACTTGACAGCATGGCCTTGGTTACCCATTACAAGTGTAGCTTATGGCTTGATCAACATGCATTCGCCCTTCACCATTCAGGTCAGTTTGTCGGCAATACGGAAACTATCCCCAAACGGGCTTCGGGGAAGCGCCAAGGCGTTCCAGGCATGTCCTCGGCCATCCAGAAAACAACCTACATACCCCCATGCCTTGCAAGTCTCCTGTAGGTCTGCCCTGGCGCGCGAAGTGATTTGCTAAGACTCGTGTACGTCCGGATAACCGAAAGCAGAGCCGCGCGTCTTATGTTCTGAAGGAGCGGTTTGGCGGACGTTTTCGATCGCCCAAAAAATAATGGAACGATTTGTCCAATCCGCGCAATGGATAACAGGAGCCGAGGAAGCAAGGCCGAGCAGATCCATGGCAGAATCGCCGCTCGAAGATCAGGAGTTGCTCAGGCAGCTCGCCAAGGGGAATGAGACGGCCTTCAGGGCTCTTTATGAGCGCTACCAGGGCCCGCTATACCGGTTCGCCCTGCATATGAGCGGGAACAACGCCACCGCGGAAGAAGTCACGCAGGAAGTGTTTATGCTGCTGATCGGAAAACCGAAAGGATATGCAGCGGAGAAAGGGCCGGTGGGCGGGTACCTGTTTGGCATCGCGCGCAACCTTACGCGACGCGTGGTGCAGCGCTCGCGGCTCGATCTGCCGATGGAAGAGGAATGGCTGGACTCCGCGGATTCGGCGTTGACCAGCGATCTGGACGTGCTGGCTGAACTCAGCAACTCTGAGCTGCTGGAGTATCTGCGCAAAGCCGTTCTGACCCTGCCGGAACAGTACCGCGAGGTGGTTGCACTGTGTGATCTGGAAGAGATGAGCTACGCCGATGCCGCGGCGATGCTGGAGTGTTCGCCGGGGACGGTGGCTTCACGGTTGCATCGGGCGCGGGCGATGTTGAAAGCCAAATTGTTGAAAACCAAATTGAGCTGCCAGAAATGCATGAAATAGATCCACAATCCGGAGACCGGCTGACGGAAGCGTTGCGGCATCTGTCCGCGTCTTCACGGCAAGGCGCGCCGGCGGAGATTGGGGCCGGATTGGTGTCGGCGTTCCGGCGCCATCACACCAGGCGAAGACGGATTCGCATTGCCGGCGTGGCCGCGCTGGCAGCCTGCGTTGTCTTAATGGCCGGCTTGCTGTCGATGCGTCCGCCTCGGAAGGCGCCAGGCACGGAACAGGCTGGCGCACAGCCGAGCAGCGTTACCGGCAAGACTCCGGATACCATGACGGCCGCGAACGTCGCAGCAGCACCACCGCGGCCTGTGGGAACGCGCATTCGACCCAAAACTGTAACAAGCAGGGCCGCGTCCCATCGCCAGTTTCTTGCCCTGCCCGGATACGATCCGGCAGTCCCGGCTGACGAACTGCACGTAGTGCGGGTGCAGTTGCCCGCCAGCGCGCTCTGGAAGATGGGCGCGCCGGTAAGCCCCGATTCGGGCGCGCGCAGGGTCATGGCTGATTTTGTCGTCAGCCAGGATGGAACGCCTTACGCCATGAGATTAGTGCAATAACTGAGTCATAAAAAGGAGAGTTGCCATGCATCGAATTGCCGTTTTGCTGGCCGGCGCATTTCTGCTTGCAGGAAGCGCGGCCGCCCAGGAATCCGCTCCACGCGAGAAAGTCCGCGGCTTTGCATTTACCCAGGAAGCACCAACAACCTTGTTGCCGCCAACGTTCAACATGATGTTCCAGCGGGAAAAGTTACCTGAAGGAGAGATTTCATTTTTTTCCGCTGAGCTGGCCGGCGCGGGAGAACTGGTGACGGCCGCTCCCTACACCGCCACCGCAATCACTGAGAGCACGCAAATATTGGGCGACGGCAACCGAATCGTGAACAAGACATCCGCCTTTGTGGCCCGCGACGGCCAGGGCCGCACGCGGCGGGAAACCACCCTCAGCCGCATCGGTCCTCTCCAGGTGGATAGCCCCAAGCTTGTGTTCATCAACGATCCCACCACGCACACGCAGTACATTCTCCAGCCCGGCGGCGAATCAACCAAGGTCGTGCGGAGTGAGGGGAGCTGGAGCGTGGGACCGGAGATCATTGAGCTGCACGGCGCGCGTGAGCGCGGCTTGAAAGAGAAGATGATCATCAGGACGCAGGGCGTGCGCGAGCGCCAAAAGGAGAGCGAAGGCGCTGAACAGGTGAAGCATGAAAACCTGGGGACGCAGACGATTGAAGGAGTGTCCGCGGAGGGCAAGCGCGAAACCGTGACCATCCCCGCCGGCCAGATCGGCAATGAGCGCGCGATCGATATCGTTTCCGAAACGTGGTATTCGCCGGAGCTGCACACCATGGTGCTGAGAAAACACTCCGATCCACGCGTGGGCGAGACGACCTTCCGGCTCACCGACATCAAGCGCAATGAGCCGGATGCATCCTTGTTCCAGCCGCCCGCCGGTACCAAGATGAAGATCGAGCCGCTGCTGGAACTGAAACGCCAAATGGCTCCTCCGAAGGAGTAGCCTCTTCTCTCCTCCTTTGGTTGGTGAAGGCCGGGCGCAAACCGCCCGGCTTTTTCATTTTGCGGCTATCTTCGATTGTCGGTCCGGGGTTCGGGGTGAATGAGCACCCTGAACAGCTCCGGCGCGGCCTGCTTGAAGCGGATTTCCAGCTCGGTAGAAACGTCATGCACGCGGGAGAGCGGCAGATCGTCTGACATGGTGCAGTGGCAGGACATATAGGTCTTCCCCCGCACGCGCTTGATCTCCACATCGTGCATATCAACGACTTCAGAAAATTCCTTCACAATGGGCTTGAGCTTTTGCTCCAGCACGGCATCGCGCAAGATGGTGTTGCCGGACTCAATCGTCGAGGGCTCGCTTTCAATGTGGGTGAGAATCGTGGAAATCTCCGGAACATCGCTGCGAATCTCGGTTTCCAGCACGGTCACCACATCATGGGCGGCTTTGAGACTCAGGTTTTCGTCCAGTTCCAGGTGCAGTTCCACGTGCAGGCGCCCGCTCAGGTCCTGCACGCTCACATCGTGCACGCTGAAATTGTTGCGCGAGGCGACGGCGCGGATGCGGTCAAAAATGTTTTCATGAGCGGTCTCACGCGGCACGGAGTGGATCACTACATCAGCGTCGGGCAGGATTTCATGCACCGCGCGCGTGATCTCCCCCACCACCTGGCCGGAGCGCTGGAACGTGACGTTACGCGCCAGGCCGACGGTGAGATCGGCAAAATAGCGATTGCCGGCGCGGCGAATACGTGCGCGCTCCACTTCAATCACGCCATTGATTTTCAGCGCAGCGTCGATGATGCGATTGCGATAGCCTGCGGGAGCAGCGTCCAGCAGCGCGTCAATGGTGCGGCGCGCCAGGCGCGAACTCACATACACGATCACGCCGGACACGAGCAACGCAGCCACGGCATCGGCTTTCACCAGCCATTGGACCTGCCAGTGCGCTCCGGCCCAGACCAGCGCCAGTCCCAGGGCCACAACGCCGCTGGAAAAAATATCGGTGCTGAAGTGGAGCGCGTCCGCTTCAAGGGCCTGGCTGTCATACTTGTCGGCGATCTTTTGCAGCTTGCGCGAACGCCACCAGTCCACAGCCATCGACAGGAACATCACGCCGAAGGCCGCAAGCGAAGGCTCAATATGTACGCTGTGATGGCCGTTGAGGCGCCGCACCGCTTCCCAGACGATCCAGACGCAGGTCAGCAGAAGCAGCCCGGTTTCGATGAAAGCGGAAAAATTTTCTACCTTGCCGTGTCCGTACTGGTGCTCGGCGTCAGCCGGCTTATCTGAGACGCGCACGGAAAGCAGCGTGACCAGCGCTGCGACGAGGTCCAGGCCGGAGTGCGCTGCTTCAGAGAGTATGCCCAGGCTGCGCGTGGAAAGGCCCACGATCAACTTCAGGAAAGTGATCGCCAGCGCCGCAAGCAGAGAGTTCAGCGCAACCGAGCGCTTTTCTCTCTGCATGCTTTCGAGCACAGGGTTCAACTCTGAGGTGGGCACACGCCATTGTCTCAAGTTTTGCTTCCAGTACACCAGTGACCATTCGTGTTGCCTGCATTTGCCTGGAAAGCCACTATGCTAGGATGTTGCCGCTGACCACCCATTCATGGCGAAAGGACTTCCACTATGACGCGTAGGCTGATCATGTGCGTTTTGGCCGCGACCACAGCACTGGCGCAGGCACCGGGAAAGGGCCCCCAGAAACAGGCTTCGGAGGCGCCGGCCGCAATGCAGACCAAGCCCGCAACGCCTCCTACATTGAAGAACCCTGAAGAGAAGCCACTCGAGCTTGCGCCGGACCAGCCTGTGATCAGCATCCGCGGGCTATGCCCCGTGGACACCGGCGTGGCCACCCAAAACGCCGTGCCATCCACCAAGCAATGCGCGATCACGGTGACCAAGGAGCAGTTTGACAATCTGGTGAAAGCGTTCAATACGAACAACCAGCCTCTGCCCTTGCCGGCGCGGCGCAAACTGGGTGAAGCCTATGTGGAGATCCTGGTTTTTTCCGAGGCCGCCAAAGCCGCGGGCGTAGAGAATACCCCGGTGTTCGCCGAAGTAATGCGCGTGCTGCGGCTGAGAACGCTCGCTGAAATCTATCGCAACCAGTTGTCTGAGG
>JBGPZS010000281.1:0-5510 GCA_041493865.1 Terriglobia bacterium | reverse complement strand
CTACCAAGGCCGGAATCGCCGTGATGAATACGCCGGGTGCGAACGCCGTGGCCGTTGCCGAACACTCCCTCGCGCTGATGCTGGCGCTGGCCCGTCATCTTTGCCGGGCGGATTCCACCACTCGCGCGGGCAAGTGGGAAAAGAAGTTGCTGCAAGGCACGGAGTTGCGGGGCAAAACGCTGGGTATTGTTGGCCTGGGCCGCATCGGAATGGAAGTGGCGCGACGGGCCAGGGCGTTCGATATGAAGGTCCTGGGGCACGATCCATTCGTCTCAGCGTCATTGGCGCGGGAGCAGGGAATCCAACTCGCAGAACTTGACCAGGTTTTTGCTGACGCTGATTATCTGACGCTGCACGTTGGTCTCACGCCGCAAACCACCGGCATGATCAATGAAAAATCCCTGGCACGGATGAAAAAAGGTGTGCGCATCATCAACTGTGCACGCGGTGAACTGCTGGATGAAGCGGCCGTCGCCGCCGCGCTGGCCAGCAAACAGATTGGCGGCATCGCGTTGGACGTTTTTCAGGAAGAGCCGCCAAAGAATTCGCCGCTGCTGCCGCTGGAAAATGTTATCGCAACGCCGCACATTGCCGGCTCCACCAATGAGGCCCAGGACGCCGTTGGTGTGCAGATCGCCAGCCAGGTGCGGGAATACCTGAAGCGCGGCGTGATTCAGAACGCCGTCAATATGCCATCCATCGACCACCAGCAGTACACGCAGATGCAGCCGTATATCGCGCTGGCGGAAAAACTCGGCGCGTTTCTGGCCAACGTGGTGTCGGCGTCTGGGCCTATCCAGGAAATCTCCATCCGCTATTCCGGAAGGATTGCCGAGTGGAATACAGAGCTGATTCGCAACGCCACGATCCAGGGCGTGCTGAACCAACGAATTGCCAAGCGGGCCAACGTGGTCAACTCTTTGGCCATTGCCCAGGAACGCGGCATCCAGGTGCACGAAGGCAAGAAGTCTGAAGCTGCCAGCGGCAGCGCCGCGGACGTGATCTCCGTGCTGCTAAAAACGACGTTGGATGAACGGCTGGTACGGGGCGGTGTGCTGCACGGAAAGTCCTTGCGCCTGCTCGGCGTCGACGCCATCGACATCGAAGTTCCGTTAGGCGGCAATTTGATCTATATCCGCAACCGCGACGTGCCGGGAGTCGTCGGCAAAGTAGGGACATTGCTCGGCAAGCATGGTGTGAACATCGCCAACTTTGCTCTGGGCCGCAAAGAAGCCAAAGACGGCGCGGAAGCAATGTCAGTGGTGCAAGTTGATTCTCCGGCGTCGGAAGAGGTATTGCAGGAAATCGGACGGCTGCCGGAAATACAGGAAGTGCGAGGGATCAGGTTGTAAATTGCCAATTGCCCGATTCTGGCAATCTTCGTTAGTTGTGAATATGCGGGCTGGTCGCAGTGGGGCGTGCTTTAGGTGCGGCCTTGCCGCGGGTGCCCACCTTCACGTTGAACGTGAAAGGCAACTTTTTCGGCGGATAACAGGCATTGTTGTCGCAGGCCTGGTATCTCAGCTCCCCGTGGATGGTGAAAGTCCCGGTTGAAGCTTGTGTCGGCGCCACTACAACGCCGCGAATGACAACATCTCCGGAATAGACACTCAGCTTGGTATTTGGATCGAAAGGAAAACTCATCAGCTGCCCCGCGGGATATTGCATCTTGCCGATGGCAACCTCCCCCGGCAGCGAGAAATGCAATTGCGTGGGGATCAATTCTTCAGCGGTGGGCTGATTCGAGTTGATGTGGTAAGGGCTCTGCACTCGGAAGGTAAACTGGACCGGCGCACGGCCGCCAGGCGCGACCACAACGGTAGAGGTCGGTACGGCGGTCACAAAGACCCGGCCTTGCTGCGCCGGCGCTTCCTGCGCGCAAAGCAACACGCCGTTCAACAATCCCACACATAAAGCAAACAAAACCAAACGGTGAAATTTCATTCAGCTCCTGCGCTGCTCTCCGTATCAGTTGCCCTGTTCAAGCGCCTTCTTGATGGCATCTTCTATCACAGATTCGCCGGCCAGACCAACGGTTTCATCCACCACCTTGCCCGAGCGATCAAGATAATAGGTGAGCGGCAGCCGGTCGATCCCGCCGTAAAGGTCGCCAACTTTTTCAGTGCCTTTCAGGACGATGTAGTTGACGCCCATCTTGCGGGCGAAACCAGTGATCTCTTTGTCCTCCGCATCGTCCATGGCCACGCCCACAATTTGCAATCCTTGCGGACCATATTTTTTCTGCAGGTCCACCAGAGACGGCATTTCTATTTTGCAGGGCTCACACCAGGTAGCCCAGAAATTCACTACCACTGCCTTGCCCCGCAAAGAAGAAAGCCGCACCTCTTTGCCATCAGGAAGGCTCTTCAGCGTGAAATCAGGGGCCAGGGAGCCCTTGGAAGGCTCTACTGGGGCTGGCGCCGGCGACTCAGCGCTTCGCTTCGGGCCAGCTTGTTGGTTCGGGGACTCCAGCGCAGCATTGAGGTTTACAACGCTGCTGCGATGCGAAATAGCCTGCATAGCCATCAACAGCCCGGTAATGGCGAGCACGAAAGAGAGTACTAGGATGACTCTTCGATCCACGACAAATTCCTCACTTGCTCCTGGTGAAACTGCATGCTTCCGCTGCCCAGGCGCCAACCTGCCTATTGCAGAGACCGTTTGATTGCATCCTCAAATTTGGACTCGCTATCCAGACCCACGATCTCATGAACAACTTTTCCGGAACGATCAAGAAAAAAGGAGGTGGGCAACCCGCCGATTCCGCCATATAAATCCTGGACTTGTTGCGTACCAATCAGGATCGTATAGTTCACGCCCATTTTCCTGGTGAAGCCGGCGATCGTCTGTTCGTTTGAATCTTCCTTGGTGATGCCGACAATTTGCAATCCTTGAGCGCCGTACTTGTTCTGGAGCTCAATCAGCCACGGCATTTCGATCTTGCAGGGGCCGCACCAGGTGGCCCAAAAATTTATGACCACCGCCTTCCCTTTCAGGGACGAAAGCGTAACGGTGTGGCCTTCTGGAACGCTCTTCAGGGAAAACTCAGGCGCCATAGAACCAATCGCCGGGTCAGCGCCGGAGGGACTGGCCACGCCGCTCACGTTCTGGCCTCCCGGAGTTCCATTCGGCCCTGTAGATGTCTCGGGCTTTCGCGATGCTCGTTTACCCACCAGCATGAGCCCAGTAATCGCCACTACCACGCATAGAACAAAAATGACATTTCGGTTCACAACAATTTCCTCACCAGGAGAACCTGTTTAAAAAGCCAAGATAACTAGAAAGGATGGTAAAGCGCCGGGTCAGGATCAGCACGCCGATCGCGATCAGGACAACACCGCTGCCGACCTCCCACATGTGTAGGTATCGCCGGAAGCGGCCATAAAAGATCATGAAGCGGTCAATCGCAACCGAGGTCAACAGAAACGGCACCGCAAGACCCATAGAATAAACCCAGAGCAGCAGAACGCCTTTCGTCACGGTCTCAGTGTTGCCGGCAAACCCTAAAATGACCGAGAGATACGGCCCCAAGCAAGGGGTCCATCCAAAGGCAAAGGCAAACCCGACCAGAAACGCGCCGATGGGAGACTTGCCTCCCTTGATTGAGTGCAGGCGCTTGTCAGCGTATAGCGCCTTGATCTTAAAAATACCAGTCAGATGGAGGCCGAAGATGATGACTACTATTCCGGCGATCCAGGTAAGCGGCTTTTTGTATTCCTTGGCCAGTTGCCCCACGCCCGTGGCGACCGCCCCCAGCATCACAAACACCACGGTAAAACCCAGGATGAACATGAGGGAGTGCAAAAGCACTGTATTCAATACTTTACGGTCTTTGGACTGAAGTTCTTCGATGCTGGCGCCGGAAATGAGAGAGACGTATCCAGGTACTAGCGGCAGCACACAGGGTGACAGGAATGAGACGATTCCCGCGACAAACACGGCAATCGGTAAGGGCAATGAAGACATAATTTTCCTAGAGTACGCCTGTAATGATGTCCTTTATTGTAATCTGGTTACAGTTTTTCCCATAGCCCCCGAAATCACTCGCCCGGGCGCTTTGCCCTGTAGCCCTGACGCGCAATCACCTGATATTTGCGGCCGATATCTTCTTTTGAACCGGGAACGCTCTCCGCCGGATTCACCACTGTGACCTTGATTGGGTGCCATTTGCCGTCCTGCTCTTTGTTGGTGGAGCGATAAGAAAGAACGTAGTGGTTGCGGATGGTCTGTCCGATATCGCGAAAGGCGTCACCGTATTCACCTTCCGATACTGGGAAGAAGACGCGTCCGCCGGTCATGCGGGCAAAAACGCCCATCTGGTTGTCAGCCTGCAGATGATGCAAGCCCCGGCCCGTATCAATCGAATAGATCACAGTATCTTTGGCCTGTTCGATCCGCTTCAGCACATCGTCAAGGACAGCTTTGCTGAACGTATCCTGGCCGGAAGCCATCAGGACAATATATTTGCGTCCTTCCACCTGTTGCAGGCGGTCGAGCGTATCGATGAGCGCGTCAAACATGTTGATCTCGCGCGAAAGAGGCAGGTCCACCCGGCTCAAAACTTCCTGCACCGCGCTCTTGTCCTGGGTAAAGTCCTGGGCGATGTGCAAGTGCTTGTCAAACAGAATCAACGCGGCCCAATCGTCGTTCTTCAGGGTTTTGGTGAAGCGGTAGCTGGCGCGAAGGGCATGAAGCTGCAGCGGCGAAAAATCTGCCGTGAATTCGACCAGCAGCACAGCGGTAATAGGCGCGTGTCTCTCACTGAAGCCGGTGACGGTTTGCGGTACGCCATCTTCCAGAACGTAAAAGTTTTCCTTCTTCAGGTCGGGGACAAAATATCCATTCTCCGTTAGCACGCTCACGTCCAGGGTCACCAGCGGCACGGTCACGCGCATGGAATAGGGCGCGCCATTGGCCTTGCCGGGCTTTACGGCTTCACCCTGGTCTTGAGATTGGTCTTGGGGCTGGTCGTTAGGCTGATTTGGAGGCTGCGGCGGGGCCGGCACGCCGGACGGTTGCTGCTGGGCCGACGCAATCGCGCTTAAGACCATGACAATGGCTATGGAGAGTGTGGCGCCCAGGATGCAGCGCTGGAATCCCCGGGCCAGAGAAGAGGACACGGACCTTTTCGCCCAAAGCATGAGCACACTCCCAACATCGTACGTGCGGACCCAACCATGATAGACACGGATGAACGTTCTTGGTTAGCACCATTGCATGGGGCATAGCCGGGGAGCGAGAGGGGAAATCCCACTGACCTACGTCAAAACTCGTCAGCCCGAAGCCCGTAAGCGAGCCCGAGTTTTCTTCAGCGGGCGAGTAGGACTGAGGGACGTGTCAAAGAAGCCGATCAGTTACTCCAGATTGCTGAGTGTGACTGGTTTTTTCTTGGCGGCGGGCGGCGCCGGTTTCTTTTCTGGGACGGTGTCATCAACGATGATCTTCTTTACACCCTGATCGGTTATCACGGTTGCGGAAGAAGGCGAGCTCGTCTGCTGTGGCGCCGACTG
>JBGPZS010000092.1:0-10597 GCA_041493865.1 Terriglobia bacterium | reverse complement strand
GGCAAGGGAATACGCACTGCCATGATCGCGCTAGGAGTGGTTGGGGCCGTTGCCACTACAGCGGCAATCGTGCTGGCGGCCCGCAGTGACACCGTGGTGGAAGTGGGCACGCCGCTGGCAATCATCCTGCCCGCGCCCCTGTTTCTCGATGCCAACCGCGTCATGGGGGCGGTGCAGCAATACAACCAGCAGGCCGGCTATGCTCCGGTGCAAATCGTGCAGCCGCCTGTCAAACCGAAGATGTGCTATGACCCCGGCTCACCCGGCACTCCGGACATCGTGATACCCGGCACCTTGGGAACGCCAGATACGGTGATTCCAGGCGTTAATGGCGCCCCAGATACAGTGCTCCATGGCACACCGGCCACGCCGGACCACACGATTTTGGGATCAGGCATACCGGAAACACCCGGCAGGTGGTATCCGTGCCCGAAGTGAGGAGGGTGAGATGCATATTGGGAGAAGTCACGGCAAGCCGCATTAACAGCAGCGGCCATGGCACAGCCCTCGCCTGAAGGCTGCTTTTATAGGTCCTTACTCTTCTTGTGCGAGTCGTGGGAGTCAGTGAGGGTCTGTCTGGGTACCAGTTTAAAGAGCCGGTCGGGTCTCACTTTAAGGCCGGCGGAAAGCTTGATGATGGAATCAAACTTGATGTTCGTTTCGGCCCGCTCGACGCGACCGATGTAATTCCTGTGTACGGCACACAACTCCGCAAGCTTCTCTTGCGAGAGGCGCCGTTCAATTCTTAAACGTCGGACCTGTCTGCCGAACAAAACCGATGCGCTGGGCACGCTTGATAGGGTCTTTCGGCATTCCTTTAAAATCTACACCGTACACGGTTACACTTTATATGGTGTATACTCTGCCTTGCTTTTGAATGGGTACGAATATAGCAGACAAGTATTACGTCGCTTGTTTTACCGAGGACGATGGCGTTTATTCCTGCGGGCATAAACATGACTGCGTCGCCGAGGCCATGAAATGCCTTGTCCCGGATGGCGGAAGCTTTATCCGTGCTTATGAAGCCAGGGCCTTCCGGTCGCTCAACGAAGAGGAGTTTGTTCAGTTTGAACTCGCGTTGAGGGAGATGCCCTGGCGATCGCCGAATGGAGCTTAAGGGAGACCGCCACGGGCGCGGGGAGCGAAGATGCTCTCCGCGCTTTTTTAGCAGTGGTGAAAATCCACGCTTGCAAGGTCAGGCGGCATCGGTCCTGATTGCATTTTCGAGGCCCGGAGAAAGGCGATCCCGCCGATGTGATCGAACGCTGATTACCGCAGCTTGAAGTCGATTTCCAGGTTCAAGGACACGGCTACGGGGTATCCATCCTTGGTGGCGGGCGCAAATTTCCATGTCTTCACCGCTTCAACCGCATTGGCATCCAGGGATTGCTCCAGGGATTTCACCACCTTTATGACGTGCGCCTGGCCATCAACTCCGATGATGGCAGACAGCTTTACGGTTCCCTCAATGTTCTGTTGCCGCGCGCTCTTCGAATAAGAGGGTTCGGGAGCATAGAGCGCCCGAGGCGCTGTTACAGAAGGCCCCAGCTGTATCGGGCCGGCATCCTGTGTCTGGACGACATGCTGCACGCACTCAAAGCTGGCCGCATCGTTCGTATCGCCCGTGCCTTTGTACCTGGCGGACTGCGGATACGGGCACAGAGGCCGCGTCAGCGTCACACCTTTGGTGTGGTCGGCCTCGCTCACATATTTTGTGGCAATGAGCTTGTCCGGCGCCGTACCCTTCTCCACCCACTGTTCCAAGGCCTGGTAGAGATCGTGCTGCGCATCGCCTGCGGGCGCAAACTGTCCGAAGGAGGTCGCGCCCGGACCTCCGCCGCAATGCTGCATCCCCGGCGCCATGTAGAGCCGCATGAAGCTAGCTGTTGCCGGCGCGCCCAGCGCGGCCTGAACGCTGTTGTAATAGTCGATGGCGCCCTGCGGCGGAAGCGCGGCGTCGCTCCAGCCATGATAGACAATAAGCTTTCCTCCCCGGGCCATGAACGGCTTCAGGTTTGGATCAACCGCGTTGAAGGTCTGTGCCTGCTGGTCATCGGCCAGCTTGACCGCGCTCTCAACGCTGATGCTTTTCAGGTTGAGGGGTTCTTTGGTCGAAATCATGTTGGTATAAAAGCCGCTGGCGAAGGTGGTTTGAAGATCTTTCCCAGGGCTTTGGCCAATCCACGTTACCCAGCCGCCTCCGCCTTCTTCGCCGCCGGGCAGAAATCCGGGAAACATCCGCTTGCCTTTGGCGTCCACAGGGCCGTCATAAATCTTTTTGAGCGCGACCACCTGGGGCGTGGTCAGGCAACTATCGGCATCGCCTTCCTTGCAGAGCAGTACCTTAGGATCAAAGCGGCACTCGCGGGGATCGTTGAGCACGCCGTCTTTCACGCCGTCATTCGCGTCGCACGCGGCAGCCACTGCCTTGCCGATAGCGTGAATCTTATTGGCCCCGATGTAGCTTGCCGGGTCCGCCTGCATGGCTTGTATGTCCCAGATGAAGGTGGCGAAGACCTTGGTCCAATAATTGGCCGGCGCGCCGGCGATGAGGCCGTCATAATCATCGGGAAAGCGCTGTGCCTCCATCAGGGCCTGCCGCCCGCCGTTGGAGCACGCGGAGAAGTACGAGCGCCTGGCCGGCTCGCCGTAAAACGCCTGGATGATGGCCTTGGCTTTGAGCGTCATCTCGTGAATCGCGCGCCAGCCGAAGTCCACGATCTTGTCCGGATGCCCCAGGGCCCAGCTTGCATCCAGACCGCTGCCGGCGTGGCCTGTATCGGTGCTGGCCGTGGCATAACCTTCGGCGACAGCCACGCCCATGCTGGGATAAATGATCTGCCCGGCAAAACCGCCGTTGCCCTGGCCGCGATACTTGCCATTCCATCCGGTGAGCGGCAGCCAGACTTCCACTTTGATGTCAGAATCCTTGGCCGGCTTGATCGTGGCCATCACGCGGCAAAACGCGGGCAAGCCTTTTGCTGAAGCCGGTGGCGCGGTGGCGCCGGGCGGCATAAACGCCCCCGCAGCAACCTGCTGGGCTGAGGTGATGGTGGTATCAGCCAGCTTGAGCGTGGCCAGACTCTCACAGGTGGCGGCGAAGGCCGGCGCAGCAGCGAATACCAGGGTGCATAGCAGGAAGAGGTGTTTGCGGTTCAAGGTTGAAACGCTCCTTTTTTCACCAGTTTTGTCATGAAGCAGTATAAAGGCTGGGCGCTGGCGGCAGAGCAAGGCGCGGGCGAATGTTACTAAACGCGACGCTGCCGTGCTTACTTTCGTCATCTTTTCCCCAAATCGACGTTGGACAACAATGGCGTAATGGCAAGCGCAACAACTTACGAACTGAAAGCGGGCACTATCGACGCGATCGCCCCGGGCCGCGTGTCTTTCATTGAGCACCAGGGCAAGCGCGTCCTGTTCATCAATTACTCGCATTGTGATGTGGCCATGCTCAAGGCGGTGGCGGAAGAAGGCCATCGCGTGATCGCGCGCGAACAGCCCAACTCCGTGCTCACGCTGAATGACGTGACCGGCACCACGTTCGACAAAGAATCCGTCGCCGTGCTGCAAGCGAAGGTGGCCGCGAACGCGCCCTATGTCCGCCGCGCTGCCGTGACCGGCATCAGCGGACTGCAGCGCCTGATTTATGAAGGTGTGCAGGCTTTTTCACGCCGGCGCATCCCGCTTTTTGAAAACCGCCAGCAAGCCTTGAACTGGCTGGTGCAGGAATGACGTTCCGTCCGATGAATGTTCTCATATAGGTGTTCAAAAGTTGTTGTGGCCGGCCCTGCCACCTGCTAAAGTTTGAGGGCTACGATCCCCCTTGGAAAACTTGTGCCCGCCAGGAGCGTAACCATGTCGCGAATGATTCGCATGATTTGTACTCTGTTTCTTTTGGCTGTAAGCTGCGCCGCACAACAGGCCCCGGCGCAGCAGAAAAAACTGGTTGCCGTGCTCGACTTCGACTATGGCACGGTGCAATCGTACGTTTCCGCCATTTACGGCAGCAACCAGGACGTCGGTAAGGGCATTACTGACATGCTGGTGGAAAAGCTGCTGAAGGACGGCCAGTACCGCATTATTGAACGCAAGGCGCTGGATAAGATCCTGGCGGAACAAAATTTCTCCAACAGCGATCGCGCCGATCCTGCCACCGCGGCCAAATTGGCAAAGATCCTGGGGGTCGACGCCATTATTATGGGGTCAATCACAAAATTTGGCAGGGACGACCATTCCAAGTCCATCGGCGGGCTGGGTGTTGGGCCTCGCGCGTTTGGGATTGGCGGCGTGAAAAAGAGCGAGGCTAAGGCCGTGTGCGCCATTAGCGCACGCCTGGTCGATACGACCACTGGGGAGATACTCGCTGCGGTCACCGGCGAGGGAGAGAGCAAGCGCTCGGGGACGTCTTTAATCGGCGGCGGAGGTGGCGGAGGCGGGGCCGGCATCGGCGGTTTTGATTCTCACGCTTCCAACTTCGGCCAGACCTTGATTGGAGAAGCCGTGACTGACGCGGTAAACTCCGTGGGCGCTCAGCTGGACACGAAAGCTACGTCGCTTCCTACGCGCAAAGTTGAAGTTTCGGGCGTGGTGGCGGACGTGAGCGGGAATACTCTCATCGTGAATGTTGGGAGTAAAACCGGATTGAGAGTCGGCGATAAGTTGGACATCAGCCGAGCGGTCCGCCAGATCAAAGATCCCACGACAGGAAAAGTCCTGAAGACCGTTACCAACAAGGTTGGGGAAGGCACAATCACGGAAATTGATGCCGACTCCGCTACGCTCAACTTCAGCGGCGCCGGCCCGGCCAAGGTTGGCGACGTGGCGAAAACGCCGTAACTGAATTCCCGGTTGAACTTTTTGGGCTCGCTCACAATGGGCGGGCCCAAATTATTTGTGGAGCTGCTGCAATGCGACCATCGGCGTCAATTCCTCGCGGCCAATGTTGAAACTTTTTCGCTTCTTTCGGAATCACACCCTCTGACCGTTCATGTGACCTGGTTCGTCCAGTCAGGAAAAGTCCGCAAGGAGCAACCGAATGGAATCCGCACGACCTCTATTTATACCCGTGATTCTGGGAACCACAAGAATGGGGCGCATGAGCCTGAACCCGGCGCAACTGGTGACCAACGAACTGGCCAAACGCGCCGGCGTGGAGACCGAGCTCATCGATATCGGCACGCTGCCCCTGCCCACTAACGACGCAGGAGAAGCCATCAAGTACATTCCTTTCGCGGAAAAGATGGACCGCGCCGACGCCATCGTGGTGGTCTCGCCCGAATATAACCACGGGTATTCCGGCCTGCTCAAACACGTGCTCGATAGCTGCCTGAAAGAATACATCCATAAGGCAGTCGGTATTGTGGGCGTCTCTGCGGGGCCGTTCGGCGGTACACGGGGCATCCAGGACCTGTTGCCGGTGATGCGTGAGCTGGGGCTGGTGACCATCTTCTGGGACGTAAACTTCTCCAACGTGCAAAGCGTCTTCGATAAAGAAGGCAAACTGCTGGACCAGTCATTGATTTGGCGCATCGGCAAATTCCTCCAGGAGTTGACATGGATGGCACAAACACTGCGCTACGGCCGTGAGCGGATCGCGCTGGAGTAGTTGCGGTAGCAGAGAGCGGACAGGAGGTTGTGATGCCGGCAACAACAACGAAAATGATTTGCGAGAAATGTGGCGCAGCTATGAACCACCACGGCGATAAGCTGATATATACCGGCGACGGGCCAGAAACAGAAATGGGCGCGGCCATAGCGGAGTTCCATACCTGCCCTCAGTGCGGCCATGGGGCCTCGCGTCCGGCCTGAGCGGCGGAACGGCGCAATTGCCAAACGCTGTTCCCTGGAGCACACGTACGGTGATTGGCGACGACGCAACTGCGGGATGGGTTTGCACCTACTTTCCTTTTTTCCCGTTCTTGTTTTCCGCCGTCTTTGCCAGTGCCTGTTGGGCCAGGACGTGATCGACCGCTCGCTGCATTTCGAGCAATGGCGCGGGCTTGCCCGTCCAGATCTCAAACTGGCGTGCGCCCTGCTGGACAAACATCTCCGATCCGGGAATCACGTGCATGCCGCGGGCGCTGGCCATCTTCATCATCTTGGTTTCCGCCGGAGTATAGACCATCTCAAAGAAGTACTTAGCTTTCATCTCCTGCTCAGAGAGCGGCAGCGGATCGCGATTGCCCTCCATGCCCGCGGGCGTGGCGTTGATGATCACGTCAAATTCCAGTTTCTTGAGCATCGTTCGATTGATGGCTTTGGCGCGGGCCTGCTTTGCCAGCTTCTGCGCCGCAGCTGCCGTGCGGTTGAGAATAAAGACATCGGCGCCGCGCTCTTTCAGTCCAAAGACGGCCGCGCGCGCTGCCCCGCCGGCGCCCAGCACCAGGACCTTTGTTCCTTGCAGGCGAATGCGGACCTCCAGCGGACGCACCAAGCCATTCACATCCGTGTTGAAGCCGTAGAGGTTGCCGTCCTGGCTGCGGACCAGCGTGTTGCAAGCGCCCACCTTGGCGGTCCAGGGATCGGTCTTATCAAGCTGTTTCAGTATCTGCTCTTTGTACGGCATGGTGATGCTGAGGCCCGCGATGGGTATGTCTTGCACGCAAGCCATCAGGTCTTCCATCGATTTGGCGTGCAGCGCCAGATACACGGCGTTCACGTTCTCGCGGCGGAACGCGGTGTTCAACATGGCGGGGGAGATCGACTGAGCCACGGGATCGCCGGCCACTCCGTAAACCCGCGTCGCTGCGTCCACCTGGTCAATGCGATACGTATCGCGCAGCGTGCGGGCCGTCAACTGTCCGGGCGCGGTTTCTTCGCCCGGATTGGCTGCGGCAAAAGTGAACTGGCTGCCCGCGCGCACGCAGAGCACCCGGCTGATGACTCCCTGCTCGCCCATGCACAGGCCGATCAGCGAATGCGCGTGGCTGTACTTTTCCAGAAATTTCATCATGACCACGTTGTCGTAGAGCGAATTCGCGGTGGTGACAACCTTGATGAAATCGGCGGGATACTCCTTCATTTTGGCAAACGTCTCTTCCAGTTTCTTAGTGCCGCGAAAGTCATGGTAGGAAAGGATCAGGTTGGCTGAACGGCGCAGGCGATTGAAATCAGACGGTTTGAGTTGGGCCGCGGTTTCAAGTTCGACATCCACCAGGTGGCAGCCAATGTTGGCGGCCTTCGCCAGCAGGTCAATCTGGGACGCGATCGATCCCCGGAATTTTCCTCCCGTCACGGCCCGGCGGCAGGTGGCCACGATCAGCGCCTCAGGATGGAACTCAACAAAAGTCTTCAGCTTGGCCAACCCCAGGGCCGGCTTGGAAAGATAATCTAACCTGAACTCAATAAAGGGGTTATCGCGGACAACGAGGTCGGCTTTTTGCACCATTTCCACCGGATTTGAGGCGGCAATGGCCACGCATACGCGGGGCAGGCGCGCCGGCAGGAACCTTGGTGCGTAACTGGATGATGTTCCATTCATTAGATTTAGAGAGGGCTGGCCATCATACGTGAGCGAAAATCACAGATTCAAGCACCGAATGCAAGAAGTGAAATGAACTTCTGTAATTAAGCGTATCTGCTTAGTAAATAAGAGTTTAGTTGAAGTCGAACGAAAGGCGGTGATATGTTCCACCCGGGACGTTCTGCGTCGCGCGGGATGGATGTGTACCCGCAGAGGGTATCGGGAGGAAGTATGAGGAAAATGTCACTGCAGCCGTTGGCGTTAGCGGGAATTTTTTTGTCGGGCATTCTATTGTCGAACCTGGGCTTTTCACAACAGCCACAACCCGCGCAGCCGCAACCGGCGCAAAAGCCACAACAGCACGCCGCCAATCTCGACGTTGGCAACGTACCCACGGCCAGTGATATGTATTGCTCGGGCTACATCACCTCGGAAAAAGTCCCGGACAAGCTTTTCGTCGCCGCCGGACACAACAGCCCGGACCAAACACGCTTCGCCGGCGGGTCTGACGTGATTTTCCTTCATGGCCAGGGCATGAAAGAAGGCGACCGCTACCAGATCGTCCGGCAGGTGAAAGACACAAACCATTACGAAATGTACAAGGGACAAAGAGCGGCCGTGCACAACGCGGGCGAACCATACTTCGAGTTGGCGATCGTGAGAGTGACTGACGTGCAGAAGGACACGGCTATTGCAGTGTTCGAGCTGAGCTGCTCTGATGTGATGCCCGGCGATGTTGCCATACCGCTGGTGGAGCGCGAAACGCCTCCCTTCCGCAAGGTTTCCCTGGACCGCTACTCGCCGCCCAGCGGCAAAACCCAGGGCCGCATCATCATGGCCAAGGAATTCGATACCTTCCTGGGCTCCAAGTACAAGGCTTATCTCAACATCGGCGCCGACAAAGGACTCAAACCCGGCGATTACCTGCGCGCCACCCGCACTTATTCCTACACCTATCGCGATCCCGAGGCCGGACTCTCTCTCAAAGCCAGCGACTATGAAGACACGCAAGCCCATCCGCAGAAGCTGCCTGCAGGCGAGGTTTCCAGCCTGCCCCGGCGCACACTGGGTGACATGATCGTGCTCCAGGTGCATCCCAAGAGCGCCACGGCCATGGTGTTGACCGCGCTGGAAGACATACACGTGGGTGACGGAGTGGAGTTGATGGATACCAGTGAAGCTCCGGTCCTGCCCCCAATCCGGCCCTCGTTCAGCAACGCACCGCAGCCTGACGCGATCAATGCAACCGCCACGCCGCCGCGGATTACCTGCACCGCATCGCCCACCAGCCTGCGCTCTGGTGAGAGCGCTTCCATCAGTTGCCAAGCCGCGAGCCCCGACAACCGTCCCATCAACATCACGTACGTTGCCAACGGCGGCAAACTTTCTTCCAACCGCAATCAGGCTACGCTTGATACCGCGGACACAGGCCCGGGCCCGATCTCCGTTCGCGCCACTGCCTTCGATGACCGGCAGTTGAGCGCCTCCACCGTTGTCACCGTGAACGTGGAAGCGCCGGCGCCGGCCATACCCACAGCCCAGAAGCTGATGGAGTTGGATTACAAGACAGGCAGCTCTTACGTGGACAACCGCTCCAAAGCTGTGCTGGATGATGTTGCGCTCAAACTGCAACAGGACCCAAATCTCACCGCCGTGCTCTCCGGTTCAGCCGAGCCCGGCGAAGGACCGCACATGGCCATGCAGCGGGCACAGAACGCGATGACCTATCTGACCAAGTCCAAGGGCATCGATCCGCAACGCATTCAGGTGAAAGCCAGCTCCGAACCCGGCCGCAAAGTGGAAGTCTGGACAATTCCCGCAGGCGCGACGTTACCTGGAACTACGCCGCCGGGTGATACGCAACAGCCCGCGCCCGCTCCGCAGCCGACACGACCGCCGCAGTTCTAATTAGAAAGGCAAAGATACTCGATGGTTTTCAGGGGGCCCCTAATCAGGGGCCCTCTTTTTCGTCCAGCCACTTCCCCTTGACTGATGCTGAGAGCTGCAATATTGAGTAGCTTTCCCCGCACCCCGACACTTCTCGCCGCTCCTGACTGTCCCTGGGTCGTCAGTTCACCAAGCCTCGTTCCTGTCTTCCGGAGATTGTTCCCGAAACGGGACCGAGAAATCAGTTTTCCCCAATATTCATGCGCCTTTCAACGCATCTTCACAGTCCATCGCTAAGCTCCTTTCTTGAAACGCCTCACGCCTCTCTTCGAGACAAGCGGGCGTTGATATACCAAGAAAGGAAAGTGACTCCATGAAGCTGGTACGAATCCCCCTGAAGTTTGCCTTGTTTTTCGCGATTGTAGGCGCCTGCCTGCCGGCGGTTGCGCAAACCGGAAATATCAAGACAGTATGGATCATCCTGATGGAGAACCACAACTGGTCACAGATCAAAGGCAGCAGCAGCGCACCTTACATCAACAACACGCTTCTGCCTCAGGCATCGCGCGCGGAGCAATACTTCAATCCTCCGGCGATCCATCCCAGCCTGCCCAACTATCTCTGGCTGGAAGCGGGCACGAACTTCGGCATTCTCAATGACAATGCGCCCAGTTCTCACCATGAGAGTACAACGCAGCATCTGGTAACGCTGCTGCAGAACAAAGCTATTTCATGGAAGACCTACCAGGAAAACATCTCCGGTACAACGTGTCCGCTCACCAGCAGCGGCAAATACGCCGTGAAGCACAATCCGTTCGTGTATTTTGACGATGTTACTAACACGCTGAACCCGAACTCGGCCGAATGCATCAACCACGTGCGTCCTTTCACCGAGTTTGCTTCTGATCTGGCGAATAACAACGTGTCCAGCTACAACTTCATCACGCCCAATCTATGCAATGACATGCATGACAGTTGCAGCCCCACACGCAACCCAGTGAAGCAGGGGGATACCTGGCTCTCACAGAACATTCCCCTGATCCTGAATTCGGCCGCATATAAGGCCGGCGGCGCCATCTTCATTACTTGGGATGAGGGTGAAGGCGGTGATGGGCCAATCGGGATGATCGTGCTCTCGCCGTTCGCCAAGGGACACGGCTATTCCAACACCATCCACTACACGCACGGCTCCACGTTGCGGACATTCGAAGAGATCTTCGGCGTCACGCCGCTGCTGAGAGACGCGGC
>JBGPZS010000118.1:0-9717 GCA_041493865.1 Terriglobia bacterium | reverse complement strand
CTCTTTCATGGTGATGTTAGCCAAAATACCTCCTTATTGAATTGCATCCTTCGCGGGCCCCCATTCGCGCGCGTTCTCTGCGCGTGAATGGGCAGGCGTCCATCTTGCCCGCTTGGGATTGATTCCCTGCTCCGCTCCCGGCGGTGCGGGAGGGAAGATTTTGATAGTTGGTCAGATGGAACTGACCAACTATCTGTTTCAGCGTCTAGCGGTTCGCTTGCGAATCGCGGGCCTTTAGGCAGATGTTCATCGCGGTAGCGATGAACCCGTGTTTCGACAAGCCGCCAGACGAAATCGAGTGTTGCAAAAGCACAGGACGGCAAATGCCGTCCCGGTGAAAAATTTAGCGCTTGCTGAACTGGAAGCGTTTGCGGGCTCCCTTTTGTCCATACTTCTTGCGCTCTTTGCCGCGGGCATCGCGGGAAAGAAAGCCTTCCGCCTTCAGCTTTTTGCGCAGTTCAACATTGAACTCCAGCAGCGCGCGAGCAATGCCCATCCTCAAAGCGCCGGCCTGGCCGTTGATTCCGCCGCCGGAAACGTTCGCCGTGATGTCGAAGGCTGCCGTGGTTTCGGTAATCACCAGCGGCTGCTTTACTTCAACCCGTTGTGCGCCCGTCAGGAAATATTTGTCAAACTCGCGCCCGTTGACCACCAGCTTGCCGTCGCCGGGACGCAGGAAAACCCGGGCCACACTCGACTTGCGGCGTCCGGTTCCGTAATACTGCACTTGTTCAGCCATCTGTTCTCAATTCGCTCCAAAATTTTGCTGCGGCTTAAGCCTGCTTGCGGCCCGGCAAGGCCAATGCCTGCGGCTTCTGCGCCTGGTGCTCGTGTTTGTCGCCCGCGTACACCTTCAGCTTCTTGCCCATGGCGCGGCCCAGCTTGTTCTTGGGCAGCATGCCCAGGATCGCTTCCTGCACCACGCGGTCCGGCCGCCGGTCAAACAGTTTGCGGAACTGCTCTTCGCGCAAACCGCCGGGAAAGCCTGTGTAATGCCGGTACATTTTCTGTTCGGACTTCATGCCGGTCACGTGGATCTTGTCCGCGTTGATCACAATCACGTGATCGCCCGCGTCGATGAACGGCGTGTACAAGGGTGACTCTTTGCCGGCCAGAATGCTGGCTACACGCGTAGCCAACCGTCCCAGCGTCTGCCCTTGAGCATCCACCAAAAACCACTTGCGCGCAATTTCCTGCCCGCCTGGAAAACGGGTTACCATTTCCAAACTCCTGAGAATAAAAGCACTAAGAAAGACCGCTCGATGACGCCACTTACTTCCTGAAGGGAAGACACAAGGCGGGCCAACTGCAGAGCAGTGAAGGTTTAAGAATACCTAATTCGGCGCAAATATGTCAACGCCGGGACCAAGTAAAGCAATCAGCCCATACCCTCACCATTCCGCCGTCAGCAACTAAGCAATCCGCTCTCGAACGCTAAAGCTCGGGCTCTCAGCGATATCGTTTCTCATCTCCAACCCCCGGCGATACTGGTAATTCCGGCAATGGGTTTCCGATCCCGGCGATCACATTGCGATGTCGGCGATCCCGGCGATTGTATGGCCCTCTGCTTGTACCCTCAGCCGACCACTCCGCCCTACTCCCTATGTAATCCCATTTCATCCCAAGGAATCCCATGTGATCCCAAGGCTGAGAGAACAGGCAGAGGGTCACAACCCATAAAGCACAAAACGCAACGGATTCTCCGTTGCGCTACTAAGGCTCATGTGGCACAGCACCAGGGCCCCGTCGAATGCGCTTTTTGCATTTGCTGGGGTGGAGCGCCCTCGGCTGTACTTTCTCTGCATCAATCCTGCCCGGGGCGAAGCCACGAATTAAATACGAAACTACCCTACCATCGTTTTCGCCATCGCAACAAGAAAATCTGTGACCCGCCGGGGCGGCCTGTTGTCAGACGAGGCCGCCCGTGCCGATCGAACTCCTAACCCTCTGATTCCCCGCCAAATACAAATTCCGCAACCCTGCTTCCGCCTAGCGTTCTATCAGGTGAACGAACCTGCTTGTCTCCCCCTGATGTTTGTGCATAATCCCCACAGGAGAATCCATGGCTTGGGAAAAGTATCTTGAGCGCTGGGTTGACGCGCACTTAATCGATCCACTCACCGCGGACCGAATCCGCGACTTCGAAAACAGCTCTGACAAGAAACGCCTGCGCTGGCCAGCGATTCTTGCCATCAGCTTCGGCGCGCTCATGCTCTGCGCCGGAATCCTGCTCTTCGTCGCCGCACACTGGGACGACCTTGCGCCCTGGCAGCGCTTCGGGTTGGTGATCGCCATGGTGGCTGTCTTCCATGTGGCTGCCAGCGTCCTGGGCGAGAAAGTGCCTTCCATCGGCATCGCGCTGCACGTGGCGGGAACGGCTTCTCTCGGCGCAGGCATTTACATGGCCGGACAGATCTTCAACCTGCAAGAGCACTGGCCCGGAGGTGTGCTGCTCTGGTCGCTTGGCGCCGTCATTGCCTGGCTGGTTCTGCGCCAGTGGCCGCAGGCCCTGCTGGCCGCCGTGCTCATTCCCTGGTGGCTTGCGGGAGAGTGGGAGGTGGCCACGGAAGGTTATCGCTTTGCATGGAACATCGCCGCACAAGGGCTGCTTCTGCTCTCGATTTTTTACCTTACGACTACACCGAAAGAGTCCAACCGCCACCTGCGTCTGGGCATGGTTTGGGCGGGGGCCCTGGCCCTGATTCCTTTCATCCTTGATGTAGTCGGAACCGCGCCTTCCAATTACAGCTGGGGCTGGTATGAGCGCTGGCCGGTCTTGCCCCCTGGCTTAAGGACGCTGGGATACGCGGCAGCTTATTTGCCGATACTGCTCCTTTCCGCGATCGCCAGAAAAAAGCGGTCTATTCCCATGTTTGGCGCGGCTATATGGGTTTTGATTCTGCCTCTGGCCGGCCATCGCAGGCCGGAAGAGAGTCCATGGCTTTACCTGTGGATTGCCCTCGGCGCCTGCGCTTTATGCTATTGGGGCGTGCAGGAAAACCGGAAACTGTTCATCAACTTTGGCACCGCTATCTTTGCCCTGGATCTAATCGCGTTCTATTTCTCTGATGTGCTCGATAAACTTGGCCGCTCCCTGGGTTTGATCCTGCTGGGAGCGATCTTCCTGGCGGGCGGATGGATTCTCAACCGGCTGCGTACTGACTTGATTGCGCGCGCCGCGGCAGCAGGAGCAAGCCGATGAAAACTTTGCAAAAAGGACTGGCTATCGCCATCATCCACGTCCTCATCGTCCTCAGCGTGGGCGGAAAGCTGCTCTATGACCGCGCCCATCGCCCTCGTGTCTGGGTGCGCACCGGCTCCGTCGATCCTGATCTGCCCATTCGCGGGCGCTACTTCACGCTCAGTCTTGAAGTTCACTCCGCGGATATCAAGGCTGGGCCGCAAGGCCGGCCGGTTTTCAAATCCCCGCAGACATACGACCCTGGCTATGTTGAGCTGGCGGTCGAGAACGGCCAGCTCATAGCGCACAAGGCTGACAGGCCCACCGGCATGACGATCAATTCCTGGAGCCGCCAGGCTAACCGCGGGGACGACGTCTTTCTTTTGTCCTCACCGGTGGTCTTCTTCATTCCCGAACACGCGGACGTGCCGCGTCTCGGCGCGGGCGGCGAGCTTTGGGCCGAAGTAACGGTTCCGAAAAAAGGACCGCCCCGGCCCATTCAACTGGCTATAAAACGCGGCATACAATGGACGCCGCTCACCTACAAGTAAGAGGTAGACTGTTTTGAGAAACATGCACAGACGTATCACAATCTTATTGCTATGTATCGTCGCCAGCACGGCTGCCTTTGCGCAGGACGCCGAAAAGGCGCTCAAGGAATTTGAAGGAAAAATCCTGGTGCTTCGCCATCCACTCCAGGGCAGCTCCCAGGAATATGACGCAGAAGGCAAGGTGCTGAAAGGTGGAGACGAAGGCCCTTGGACCGTGTATAGCGGAGTGCTCGTCGACAAGATAGCACTATCGCACGATAAACTGCGCTTCGAGGGCCGGCGGATCCTTTTTCTATTCCAGAATGAACAATTCACGCTCGTGGAGTTCAAGCGGCTCAAGAGGCCTGTGGATCCACCCTTTCCACCATCGATGAAGCTGGAGATCGTGCTCGACCGCGCTCTTGACTCCGCGGAACAGGCCCGAACCATCCTGGGTCGAGTGTTTGCCCTCAACACCACTGATTTTTTGGATTCGGTCCCCGAGTTTTGGCGCGGATCTCTGACCGACCAACTCATTTACGATCCATCAGAAAAGCAGGAAGCGGAGTTTCGGTGGCGAAAGCCGGCCCCGAGCGCCCGCAAACCGGCCCAGGAAGCCGCACCCGATGCGCCCGATGCGAATGCGGCCAGCCAAGGCGCCGATGACGCCCAGGCCGTCTTCCGCGTTGGTAAAGAGGTGAAAGCTCCAAAGGCCACATATACGCCCGAGCCTAAATTCTCCGATATCGCGCGTTATGAAAGATTCCAGGGCACGGTGGTATTGAATGTGGTTGTGGGCCAAGACGGCAATGTCCACTCCGTTCGGGTCGTTCGCCCGTTAGGCCTGGGACTGGATGACTCTGCCCGGTCAATGATTCAAACCTGGCGCTTTCATCCCGCCACCCGCGACGGCAAGCCCGTGGCAGTGGAAATGAACATTGAGGTAGCGTTTAATTTGTACTGATCGAACTCTGGTCGCCGTTCGCCCAGAACATTCGCCGCTGCCCCCCGCTCTTCTCCGTGCCTCCGTGTCTCCGTGGTGGATTTTCCGCCCTCTGTGGTTAGATAGAAGAGATGATCCAGCTTGAGCCGCTTTGCGGGCGTGAGCCCGCAGGCGAAATCCTGACCCTGAGCCTGTCGAAGGGGAAGGATCTCTTCTAACCATGATTCAACTTTCAAACGCCGGCAAGCGCTTTGGCCCGAAGGTCCTCTTCCAGGAACTGGACTGGCTGATCACGCCGCATGATCGCGTGGGCATGGTAGGCGCCAACGGCACGGGCAAGACCACGCTGCTGAAAATTCTGGCCGGCGCCGAGTCGCTCGACTACGGCACGCTCACGCAGCAACGCGGCATCGAGTGCGGCTACCTCCCGCAGGACGGCCTTTCCCTCTCCGGCCGCACGGTCTTCGCTGAATGCCTCTCCGTCTTCAGCCAGGTCCATCAGATGCAGCGCGAACAGGAAGAGCTTGCCGCTAGCATGGCTGAGGTCGATCACGCCAGCGCCGAGTACGCGCAAATTTCCGAGCGCTTCCACCGCATTCAAGCCGAGATGCAGGCCCGCGACGGTTACACCATTGAGGCCGAAGTGGGCACGGTGCTCAACGGCCTGGGTTTCAGAAAAGAAGATTGGGAGCGCCGGACGGAAGAGTTCTCCGGCGGGTGGCAGATGCGCATCGCCCTGGCCAAGCTCCTTCTGCAAAAACCCAACCTGCTCCTGCTCGACGAGCCGACGAACCATCTCGATCTCGAGACCCGCAACTGGCTGGAACAGTATCTCGCCGCCTATCCACATGCCTACGTGCTGATCTCGCACGACCGCTATTTTCTGGATGTCACCGTCAAGAAGACGGCTGAGATCTGGAACAAGCAGGTCTTTTTTTATTCCGGCAATTATGAGAAGTATCTGGCGCAGAAAGCCGAGCGCCGCGCGCAACTGGAGGCCGCATACCGCAACCAGAAAGAAAAGATGGACCAGCTGGAAGCTTTTATCAATCGCTTCCGCTATCAGGCCACCAAGGCCAAGCAGGTGCAAAGCCGGATCAAAGAACTTGAGCGGATGGAAAAGATCGAAATTCCGCCCGACGAAAAAGCCATTCATTTTTCTTTTCCGCAGCCCCGGACCAGCGGGCGCATGGTGGCGGAAGCCAAAGACGTGGCCAAAAGCTACGGCCCTAAGGACGTCTTCGCCAAGGTCAATTTCGTCATTGAGCGCGGCGACCGCATCGCTCTTGTCGGGGTGAACGGCGCGGGCAAATCCACGCTGATCAAACTGCTCGCGGGCATGGAACAGCCCACAGCCGGAGAGTTGCGGCTGGGCCACAACGCTGACGTCGACTACTTTGCCCAGGACCAGTACAAGGCGCTCGACCCCCAGGCCCGCATGCTCGACGACCTGTTCCAGGCCGCGCCGCGTTCCACCCAGACCGAGCTGCGCAGCCTGCTTGGCTGCTTTCTTTTTTCCGAGGACGATGTCTTCAAGACCATCGGCGTGCTCTCCGGCGGTGAGCGCAATCGCTACGCTCTGGCCCGCATGCTGCTGCATCCCTCGAACTTTCTGCTGCTTGACGAGCCCACCAACCATCTCGACCTTCGCGCTAAAGACGTCCTGCTGGACGCGCTGCAGAAATTCACCGGTACCGTGGTCTTTGTCTCCCACGATCGCTACTTCATTGACAAGCTGGCAACGCGTGTCTTTGAGATTGGCGAGGGCCGGGTTGAGGTCTTCCCCGGCAATTATGAAGACTACCTCTGGCGCAAAGAGGGCAAGGCCAGCACCGCACCGGACCCCTCTCTCTCTTCCGTCCCGGCCCACCCTTCCATCGACGCGGCGGCGGCGCAGACCAACCATGACGCAGCCCTCAGGACTGCCGAGCCTGAAGCGAAGCAAAAGCGCCTCAATCCCATCAAGCTCAAGCAAATGAAAGAACGTTTGCAGGAACTGGAAGAAGAGATCGCGCGGTTTGAGGCCGCAATCGGCACGGCGGAAACCGCTCTGCAGAGCTTCGTCAGCGTGGAAGAGACGCAACGTCAGACGGAGTTGCTGGAAGGCTCGAAGTCAGGACTTGAGCGCGCGATGAACGAATGGGAAGAGCTGGCCCACGTTCTGGAAACAAACTGACCTGATGCATTCTCTTTTTTTGCCTGACGCGCAGAATTTTCTCCCAGTGTGCCGTTATTCAATGTGAGAGCAGCTGTCTGCCATATAATGTGGAGCCGGGAATCGTGCGAGATCGTTTCCGCGCAAGGAGAATCTATGCCGAAGGCCACCAAGAAAACCGCCAAAAAAGCCAGTCCCATGGCGCTTGCCGCAGCTCCGGCAAGGCAATTGATTGCCATCAAGGTCCATTTCACGCTCAACACCCGCAACGGCTTGCGCCGCGTCATCTTCGGCCTGGAAAAGACCACTGACGGCGACGTGACGAAGTGGGTCATCAATTTCCAACTGTTCGAGCGCGAAAAGAGGACTGACGACTTCGGCGATGCCATTGTGAGTCTTAGCGTCGAAGTTGACACCAAGCTGAATCAGAAAGCAGAAACCGCTTCACACGGTTTGACAACCGGGCAGGCAGGACATGCGCTTGGACCGGCTGCCGACGATGCCAAGGCCGCTGCAGACGGCGAGATCGGGGATGACGAAGCCAAAGGCACGGTCGAGAATACCCTGAGAAAAAAATAGCCGGCACCAGGCCTGGAGAGATCGATGAGGAAGCTGATCAATTTTGCGCTCCTGCTGGTGGTGTGTCCAGCTCTCGTTGGTCAACAAAAAACGGTGATCGTTGCCGGATCATGTCCTCCGGCCAGGACGATGGAGGCCGAAGGCTACACCATCGGCAGCGCGCGTGTGGAAGATCCCTTCAGCTTTCTGCCCTGGATAGGGGCGAAGGTCCGGGAAGCTCAGACCACCGTGGCCGCGCTCAATGGAAAACCATTCCGGCTGGATGAAGTCCAGAAGCTGCTTGACTCAAAGTCGTTCCTGCCTGAAGCCTCAGACCAGCGGGTGCAAGTGGATCTGCTCGCGGTGTCGCCCGAGAACTGTGACAACAAAAAAGTTGACGTCGTTTATTGGGTCCTTTCATCCAACATTTCGCCGTCGCTCAGCTCTACTTTTGAAGCCGGCGCCAAAGAAAAAACCAGGCCTGAGAGCAGCGCAGGCGCTGATGCCGTGAGCAACCGTCTGCGGCTCTTCCCCGCCGCCGGGTATAACGCATCGGACCGGCTCTTTGCCGGCGGAACGCTGGAGTACGACCTGGCGAAGGGTAGGAGCGGCGTGATCAACCACTTGGGCATCACGGGGCTCGGCTCAACCTCGATGCACAACATCTCTGCAAGCGTATCCGGTTCCCGCGATGCGAATGACTGGCTGGCGCACGCACAATGGCAATTGGACTATGCGAATTATTCCCAGCCAGCCGGTTCGTCTCTCTTGGGCCAGGGGCGGCTGGCTGGCCAGTTTTCCGGCTTAACGCGCCCTCTGGGAAAACTGGGTTCCCCGCTGCGTTTTGGCGCATCGCTGGAAGGTGGCAACCTGCAGAGCAATGTCGCGGCCGCGAACCTTGGACCTGATACTCTCGCCAGTTCCGGCTACGGGTCCGTTAAGCTCTTTGCCGGCATCACCTGGCGCTCGCTGAACAATCAACTGGCAGCTTCGTATGGCGCGGAGATCGGCTCCAGCAGCGCCGACCTCAGCGTGAGCTGGGTGAAGCAAATCGTTGACGTCGCAGACGACTGGACATTGCCGTTTGGCGATCACCGTTCCGTGGAATTGGAATCCCGCTTTACCGGCGGATTCATTCAGTTGCCTGGCGCCATCCCGGAAGCCGCGCGGTTCTTCGCAGGAAACCGCGAACTTCCTCTGATCACCGGCAGTGACTGGGTGATTCGCAGCAATCCGTTCATTCGCAGCATCCCCGCGTACCGCCTGGCGCAGACCAATGCCGGCTTTGGCGGAACAAATTTTGTATGCGTGAATCTCACCGCGGCAGTGGTGACCTGGCGTTTCCCTATGGTTCCTTCAGAGGTTACCAGCGATCCGCAATTCGCCGAGGGATTGCGTCTTGAAATGGATAGCGCCGCCAGTGCCTTGCGCACCGGTTACCTGGTCAAGGAAGAGCACTTCCAGGCCGCTGCCGCTAAACTTAATGACGTCAAGTCTTCTCTGGCCGCGCTTGGTAACGCGGTTGCAGATGCGCAAAGGGCCCACCCCGGCCAATTCCCCGAGTTGTTTGCCGCCTGTACCTCCGCCATCAAGACGGCCACCCGGCGCACTCAAGCCGCATTGGCGGCCAGCGAAGGGGCCAAATACGGAGACGTTGCCGCTCTCCTGAGCGCCGATCCAACCGAGGACCGTCTCCATGAAGTACAGCAAGCCTGCGTGGCCGGATTGAACACCGAGCTGCATGATGGCGCCATCGCTGCCCGGGGCGCTGCGCTTGAGTCGTTGCACGCTGACATGGAGCAGTCATTTAGCGCAATCATTGAAACCGCGGCCTCAGCCAAAGCTGCTGCCGAGATGAAGTACGTAGAGACCACGATGCAAACGCTGATGCATCAGGTCAATCTCTTCTCCATAAGTCCTGTGGCCATATTTGACGCGGTCCATCTCGGCCCCGCGAACTCCGCCCTGGGGACCCGGTACGCGGTCGGCGGTGGAGTGCGTGCGGGTCTGGTCAGTCATGTGGAATTTACCTTGGGCTATGCCGCCAATCCCAAACGCCTCCCCAATGAGGGCAAGGGCGCCCTGTTTTTTTCCATGCAACTCAAGAATCTGTTCGACTAAATCGGCCCCGCGCCAGATTTTCTAACTGTGATCTCATCAGCGCCTTGACCGTGAGCGTGCAATGAACGAATGGGAAGAGCTGGCCCTTGTGCTCGAAATACAGGTGCTCGAAACACAGGTGCTCGAAACAAATGGAATGAGCGTCTCCCATCCGGCGCGCTTTTTTAGAAAACACTCATGTGAGTATCTCAATACGATCTCTGGCCGTAAAAGGTTCCCGCCAGAGACG
>JBGPZS010000513.1:0-3187 GCA_041493865.1 Terriglobia bacterium | reverse complement strand
GCATCAAATAGGTTCCTCCGATTCATCCACTCAAAATTTGTTTAGCCAGGAGCTGATTGTTAAGGGCTCCGCAATTGCCCGCACCAGAACAGCCTTGGGGTCTCTTGAACCCCATGCGCCAAACGGAGCGGAGTTGAAAGGACATAAAGATATGGTTCTCTGGAGAGGTTTCCAAAAGCCCAAGCGTCTCGCCACCGATACGGAGACGCTCACCGATAAATACGGCCGCTTTTACGCCCAGCCTTTTGAGCGTGGATTCGGCACCACCATCGGCAATGCCCTGCGGCGCGTGCTGCTGTCTTCGATTGAAGGCGCTGCCGTAACCGCCGTGAAGATTGAAGGCGTTTTGCACGAGTTTCAATCGATCCCCGGCGTAGTGGAAGACGCAACCGATATCATCCTCAACCTGAAACAGGTCCCCTTCAAGCTGAATGGCGACGGTCCTAAAGCCATCTACCTGAAGGCCGAGCAACCAGGCGTGATCACCTCCGGCATGATTGAAGCCGATGGCGACGTGGAGATCCTGGACAAAAACGTGTACATCGCCACGGTTTCCGAGGGCGGCAAGCTGGACATGGAAATGCGCCTGAAGCGTGGCCGCGGCTACGTGGCCGCCGACAAGAACTTTGACGAAGACCTGGGGCTTGGCTTTATCCCCATCGATTCCGTCCACTCGCCGGTGCGCAAGTGCAATTACACCGTGGAAGCGGCCCGCCTGGGACAGATCACCGATTACGACAAGCTCGATATCGAGATCTGGACCAACGGCTCCATTGCTCCCGCGGACGCGCTCGGTCTGGCGGCCAAACTGCTCAAGGACCACATGACCATCTTCATCAACTTTGAAGAGGAGCTGGAGACGGAGTCGCGTGGCGAAGAGAAGCCGCTGATCAAGAATGAAAACCTGAACCGCTCGGTGGAAGAGCTGGAGCTGTCCGTGCGCAGCTATAACTGCTTGAAGAACGCGAACATCCAGTCCATCGGCGAGCTGGTGCAGAAGACGGAAGCGGAGATGCTCAAGACCAAGAACTTCGGCCGCAAGTCGCTCAATGAGATCAAGGAAATCCTTGCTTCCATGGGCCTCTCGCTGGGCATGAAGATCGATGAGCACGGCAACGCCGTTCCCGGACCCACAAGCCAGATGCCTTCCGCGGTGCCGATGGGCGGCGGTGGCGAAGGCGAGATGCAGGAATTCTAGGCAATTGGTAATTGGGGAATCTGGTAATTGGGAAATTTTTGAAATTCCCGGTTCCCACCCCGATTACCAAATTACAAATTATCAAATGCGAAGGAACTGACCATGCGTCACCGCAGAGCAACAAAAAAACTCGGACGTAACACCAGCCATCGCCGCGCGCTGCTGCGCAACCTGGTGACCTCGCTCATCATGGAAGAGCGGCTTGAGACCACGCCGGCCAAGGCCAAGGCCATGCGTCCGCACGTGGAAAAGATGATCACGCTGGGCAAGCGCGGAGACCTGGCGGCGCGCCGCCTGGCCGGCAGCTATCTGCTGACGCGCGAGTCAGTGAGCCGCTTGTTTGATACCGTGGCCCCGCGCTTCGGCGACCGCAGCGGCGGGTACCTGCGCATTATCCATAAGGGATGGCGCGTTGGCGACGGCGCGGAAACCTGCTTCATCGAACTGCTGGGCAGCGAGAAAGTGATTGAAGCCAAGCGCAGCAAGCGGGCGGAGGTACGCTCCAAGCGTCAGGAACAAATCCGCAAGCAAATGGAAGAAGAGCAGGCAGCCGCGGCCGCCGAACAGGGCGGCGGCGAGGAAGAGAAGAAGTAGAGACCCATCAGCAAGTCATTGGCGGACGCGCCCCCTGCGGGCGCGTCCGCTTTTTATCGCGACGCCTGTGCATTGCCGTCGCAAGGCGGCAAGAGCGCCGGGTAGTAAAAATTGGTTTTCCTGTGCGTCTTAGCCGCGGGCCCCTGAAACTGCACCTTCCATTTGTGCGGCTTGTTCATGTCCGGCGGCAGCTTGATCTCCAGCATGTACCCCGCCCAGGCAAAGCGAATGAGCGGCGCGACATACAGGCTTATTAATCCCCCCGTTTCCTGGGTCAGGCGATCGAGCGTGGCTTTCTCCAGCTCATGCGAACTCCACAGGAAGTCCCTCTCCACGTGGCTCCCATTCAGACGCCGCATCATGAACAGGCGGGTCCCTCTGGCGACAAATTCCTTCTCGATGTCGCTGGCGGAATGGTGGCTCGCATTGTCATAAGGGTCGCCAACCAGAAGAATGGTATCGCCCGGCTGGTGCGGGCCAAAGAGAGCGAGCGCCTGATGCAGCGCGTCCCATAGCGCTACGTCTTTGCCGAGCGAGCCCGCCTCCTCAATGACTTCATTGACCGCGGCGGTGCGTTTTTCCGTGTCGGCCAGGAACGCCTTGGTCAATACCGCTTTCTGCGAGAATACGCCGAAAGCCACCGGCTTGCCTTCCGGCGCCTGCCGCGCCTGCTTTGTGACCATGTCCACAATTTCTTCGATCCTGTCGTTTTTTGCCGCTCCGTCGGTTTCCAGAAGGATCAGCAGCCGATTGTTGAACTCGCGGCTGGAACTGAGCACAGGCAGCGTCTTTCCACCCACGTTCACCGCAAAATCTTCAGTCTTGAGCGTTTCAAGTTCACTGGTAGTGAGCTGATCGTAGAAGGACGCCAATACGGTGGCGGTGCACCCCTGGGCGGCGGCCCAGCGTGCTGTTGCAGCCAAAAAGAGAAAGAGCCAAATTCTGCGAACCATAGCATCCACCTCACAGTGCACTAAAATACCCTAGAATAAACTTGGCTGCTGCTGTTAAAAGTTGCTATCCATTGGATGGATGACGAGTGGCTCGCCCGGGATGTGAAGATGGCCGATTACACCAGACTTCCTATCGGCGATAAGGCCCCGCACCGGGTCAATGCGGTGATCGAGATCCCCAAAGACTCGGTCAACAAGTACGAGTATGACAAGCAGCTCCACGTCTTCAAGCTTGACCGCACTCTGTTTTCGCCCGTCCACTATCCCGGTGATTACGGCTTTATCCCCTGTACGCTCGGGCAGGACGGCGACCCTCTGGATGTGCTGGTGGAAGCGCCCAGCTTCCCCGGATGCCTGATGGAAGTGCGGCCCATCGGCGTTCTGCAGATGGTGGACCAGGGCAAAAAGGACGAAAAAATCCTGGCCGTGGCGGAGAGCGATC
>JBGPZS010000265.1:0-5750 GCA_041493865.1 Terriglobia bacterium | reverse complement strand
GCCGAGATCGGCAAGAAGCTGGAAAGCTGCCTCTCGGAAATCGGCTACGTTAACGCCGGCACGGTTGAGTTCCTGATGGACGAAGACGGCAGCCTCCACTTCATTGAGATGAACACGCGCATCCAGGTGGAGCATCCGGTCACCGAGATGGTGACCAGCCTTGATCTGGTCAAATCGCAGATCCTGCTGGCCACCGGCGCCAAAATCACCGACATCATTCCCAAGGTCGACCGCAAAGGCCAGCGCGGCCACGCCATGGAATGCCGCATCAATGCCGAGCATCCGGAGAAATTCACGCCGTCCGCGGGCAAAATCAAGACATTCCATATTCCCGGCGGCCTGGGCGTGCGCGTGGACACCGCGGCTTATGCCGAGGGCGTGATCCCGCCCTATTATGACTCGCTCATCGCCAAGCTCATCACCTTTGGCAAGGACCGCGCTGAAGCCATCATGCGCATGCAGCGCGCGCTGGAAATGTTCATCGTTGAGGGCATCCATACCACCATTCCTTTGCACCGCCGCATCCTGGCCGATCCTGAGTTCCGCGCCGGCAACATTGACACCAAGTATGTTGAACGCCTGCTCGCGCGGATGAACGAAGAGCGCGCCGAAGAACCCACGCTTACCACGTAGCGCGAATTTCCACCGCAAACGCAGATTCTGAAACTCATCCTGCTTCCAGAGCATCTACTAGACAGGTACACAGAAAAAATCCCTGGGAGGCGGGAATGACCATCACATTCGCGGACGGCACACGGATTGAAGTAGCGGCATCGGCTTTCAATGACTTCGTCAGACACGACCTCAAGTGGGTGGAATTTGTGCACGGCCGCGTGTCTGAGAACCCTTCCGCTAAGCTGCCTTGCCGCGATTCGCATCGTCCTACCGCAGTTTCGCTGAAGCAGAACGTCCATCGTTGCCCCGCGCACGGATGCTGAAAAACCAAGACCCATCACGGACGAACACTGATAACACTGGTGGGACTTTGGGCTCTTCATTTGACCATTTACCAAATTTCCTGAGTCTCCATTCCTCCGTCGGGCATCCCATGCTCCATGCTTCCTAAAAGAAAACTTGGCAGACAAGGACTTACGGTTTCCGCTATCGGACTGGGCTGCATGGGCATGTCAGAGTTCTATGGCGCAAGCGACGAACAAGAATCCATTGCAACCATTCACCGCGCGCTCGAACTCGGCTGCACCTTCCTTGACACAGCCGATATGTACGGCTCAGGCAAGAACGAAGAACTGGTAGGCCGCGCCATCAAAGGCCGCCGCGACCAGGTCGTGCTCGCCACCAAATTCGGCAACATGCGCGGGCCCAAGGGCGAGTTCCTGGGCGTGAACGGCACGCCGGAATACGTGAAGCAGGCCTGTGACGCCAGCCTCAAGCGGCTCGGAACGGACGTGATCGACCTGTATTACCAGCACCGCGTTGACTTCAAGGTGCCGATTGAAGACACCGTGGGCGCCATGGCCGAACTGGTGCGTGCAGGCAAGGTGCGTTATCTCGGACTCTCCGAGGCATCGCCGAAAACCATTCGCCGCGCCCACAAAGTGCATCCCATCTCCGCGCTGCAGACCGAGTACTCACTGTGGGAGCGTGATCCAGAGGATGAGATCCGGCCCGCGCTGCGCGAACTCGGCATCGGCTTCGTGCCTTACAGCCCGCTCGGACGCGGCTTCCTCACTGGACAAATCAAGCGCTTTGAAGACCTTGCGCCAGACGACTTCCGCCGCATGTCTCCGCGCTTCCAGGGAGAAAACTTCCAGAAGAACCTTGACCTGGTGGCCCGGATCGCGGAGATCGGAGCCGAGAAAAAGACCACGGCCGCGCAACTCGCTCTGGCCTGGGTGCTCGCCCAGGGTGATGACATCGCGCCCATTCCCGGCACCAGACGCCGCAAATATCTGGAACAGAACCTTGAAGCCGCCAACATCAAACTCACAGCCGATGATCTGGCGCGCATCAACCAGGTCGCTCCCAAAGGCGTCGCCGCCGGCCTGCGCTATCAGGAGATGGCGATGGCAACAGTAGATAAATAACGATTGCATCGAGCGCGATTGCATCAAGCCCCATTGCATGAGCGCTGGCGACGGTCGCCTTCCGCAGTACAATCTCGAGCGGAGGCGACCGATGACAGAGAGCGGCCCAATCTCCGTCCTTTTCGAAAACAGCCAGCCGATTCTTCGTGTTGAGAACATAGAGGCCAGTCTCCGCTTCTACGTGGATAAACTTGGCTTTGCAAACGCAAGCTGGGGCAGCAACGACTTTACCTGTATATCGCGCCAGGGCGCTGTTTTGTACCTGTGCCGCGGCAGCCAGGGGCGCGGCGGCGCATGGGTCTGGATCGGCGTAGAGGACGCGGAAAAGCTCCATGAAGAACTCAAGGCGTGCGGCGTGCCGATCCGACTGCCTCCAACCAACCATTCGTGGGCCGTGGAAATTCAGGTGGAAGATCCGGACGGCAACGTGATCAGATTTGGCTCCGAGCCAAAGTGAGATCCGAACAAAGGTGGCCGCGTCCCTCCCTGGTAAGGGTTTCGTCCTCTATTTCCATATTGGGAAGCTCCATCCTGGAAATCAAAGCGTGGCCTGAAACGCAATGCCATTGGCGATCACTTATTCTTTAGGGATTGGTTCGACGGAGCCGGCGGCGGCAAATCACCGTCCCTCTCTTTCGTCTCGGAGCGGAGGTGCGCCGGTACGAAACGCCGGGTTCCATGCAGCAGTGCCGGCAGAAAGAAAGGACGCTACGAAAATGACAAATCTTACGCCCCCATCCATTATTTTTCAGCTCAGTTTCTCAAGCCTGGGAGGGGTGCAGGGAGGGGCCCTCCAGGTACTCCCCACCAACACACAAATACTGATGAACTACAACATTCTGGTCTTGTTCCGCCCCGCCGGAGATTATCTGTTCCACAACCCGACCTTTGACAATCCGAACTGGGAAACCGTGCTGGTCCCGGCGCCGGGTATTCCTTTCACCACCACAGGGCCGGTGTTCAATCAAGTGGTGGCGTTTGGCATCAATACCAACTCAACGGCTCCGGGAATTGTAACCATGACTTTGCAAGTCACAGCGCAAACCAAGCCCGCTCTTACGGGCATATTTACGCAACAGTTCAACGTCGTGCAACCTTAGAAGCCGTTTGACTGAGCACGCGGGTGCCCCCAGGACTTGACCCTCCTCAGACCGGCTCCCGCAGCTCAAACCGCTGGCCCATCGGCAATTCGAGATTGTTCTCCACCTGAAGCTCTTGCACCTTGAGGCGTCCGACGGTCAGTTCCCCGATTTCGAGCGAGGCCAGCGAGCTCTTGCGAACCGCCAAGCGCCGGACAAAGAGCCTTCCGATCGCCAATGCGCCAATCGCGAACGCGCCCACCGCAAATGATCCGATGGCGACGGCTCCAACGGCTGCTGCTGCGAGTTTGGTTTTGTTTTTCTGTGACATAGTTCACTCCTGAAATCTTGCTATTCATTCTGTCTGGATATTCTAAGACTGCTCAGGGGCTAAAGCCCGATTCCATTCAAAGCACATACGGCACTTTTTCGCTTCGCTCATGCAGGGTTAAAACCCTGCACTACCAGCGCGTGCCCTGATACAAACCTAAATGCGAGTGGCCTGATACAAACTCAATGCGCGAAAACGAACAGCTCCGCGAGACGGCGTTGTCAAGATGTCCTAATTCGCAATTGATTAGCGGATGAAAATGCTCTACCCTCTATCATCCGCCTCAGGGTTGGGACGCTTCTGGTCTTTGAAAATTAGCAACTTAGCAATTAGCAGCTAGCGATTTAGCAAACCCCACCACTTATGAACACAGATGACACTGATTCTGCGGAACCCTACGCCAAATGGGAGGAAATCGCTGAACCCTACGCCAATCTGGGATGACTTGGGATGACCATCGCTCAAACCCACGCCAACTTGGGATGGCTATGGGTAGAAAGCGGAGATCTCACGACTGAAATGACTCGCGATAATGAGTTGGAGTGGAGCCCACTGGGATTACATCTTGCAACCCATTTAGAATCCTAGTTGAAGGCAGGGGGCGGGGTACTCTCAAACAGAGTGATAGCTACATGGAGGGCGGACATTCCGGTTTTGAAATTGCCCTCGCTCTATCCCATCATCGATTTCTCCTGCTTCGCGGCGCAGGCGGACCCGATCTCTGCCATCGTTCGTTATGCGGAAGAGCTGATGGAAGCCGGGGCAACGTTGATCCAGTTGCGCGACAAGTCTGAGCCTGGGTTTGAAAATAATGTCGCGCGGCGTTTCCTGAGTTGTGCCCGCGAGCTGCGCAGGGTGACGCTCGACCGGGCCACGTTGATCATCAATGATCGCGTTGACCTCTGCCTTGCGTCCAATGCCGACGGAGTCCACCTGGGCCAGGAGGATCTTTCACCTGCAGCCGCGCGGCGGATCTTTGACTCGGTTGAATCCCACCCTATCTCTCAGTCGCTGACCCAGCTTCTTCGAGAAAGGATGGGGCACCCACCTGTTTCTTCCGAACCGAGCGGCGAAAGGGTGGGATACAAGAAACTCCTGATCGGCTATTCCACTCACAACGTTGATCAGGTCCGAGAAGCCGACACTCTCCCTGTCGACTACATTGCGATTGGACCGGTGTTTGCCACGGGGTCAAAAGTCAATCCTGATCCGGTGGTCGGACTGGAAGGTGTGCAGCGCGCGCGGCGGGTTACAGTTAAGCCCTTAGTCGCCATTGGAGGCATCACCCGCCTGAATTGTGCTCAGGTAAAAGACTCAGGCGCGGACTCGGTGGCGGTGATTTCTGACCTTTTTGAGTCCTCAGGCAAAGCAGTTGCGGATTTTCTCCGCGTTTTGGGGTAAAACATACAGAACCATATGTCTTCATCCGCGGAAGTCCGCACCACGCCGTCTCAGGCCGCCTCCACCGGTGCGCCTGAACTAGTCAAAGGGCTGGGACTCACCAGCGCCACCACCCTGGTGATGGGGTCCATGATCGGCTCCGGCATCTTTATTGTGTCGGCTGAAATTGCGCGCGAGGTCAATTCTCCCGCGCTGCTGATTGGCGCATGGCTGGTCACCGGCTTTCTCACCATTGTGGGCGCGCTCTCTTACGGCGAACTGGCCGCCATGATGCCCCGCGCCGGCGGACAGTACGTCTACCTGCGTGAATCGCTGGGGCCGCTCTGGGGTTTTCTTTATGGATGGACGCTCTTTCTGGTGATCCAGACGGGGACCATCGCCGCCGTGGGCGTGGCCTTTGGCAAGTTCCTGGGACATTTCTATCCCTCAGTTTCCGCGACGCACTGGTTGGTCGGGCCATTTCATGTAGGCGTCTGGACGCCCTTCGGCATCGCGCTGGGCGGAATGGACATGGGACTGAACACGCAGAATTTATCAGGGATTGTGGTGGTGATCTTCCTGACGGTGCTGAATATCTTTGGCCTGAAGACCGGAGCGGCGGTGCAGAACGTGTTCACCATCGCCAAAGTTTCCGCGCTGGCCGCGCTGGTGCTGGCCGGCATCTTTGTTGGCCGCAACGCGCAGGCGGTGGCTGCGAACTTCACCGATTTCTGGCGACTGGGCCTGCCTCATTCCGCCAGCGGCACCGCGCTCGGTCCGTTTGTGGGGGTGCTTACCATCCTGGCCGTCGCGCAGGTAGGATCGCTGTTCTCCGCCGACGCCTGGAACAACGTGACCTTCACCGCCGGCGAAGTGCAAAACCCCAGGCGCAACTTGCCGCTCTCCCTGGCGATG
>JBGPZS010000114.1:0-9845 GCA_041493865.1 Terriglobia bacterium | reverse complement strand
TTACCCTTCTGCCGCGACCTGATACTCTCTCTCATACTCCCGGGAGAGTTCTATGCCTTCAACCGCCATCTGGCGATTGCTGTCCTCCGCGTCTCCGCGCCTCCGCGGTGCGATGTTGCTTTTGGGTTTCATAGCAACCTCACTATTCGCCAACGCACAGTCCTCCAAACCACTCGACGGCCAGCCCTGGGACCTTGGCTTCTGGGCCGGCGGAGGATTCAGCGTCCCCGGCGGCACCAAAGATACGCATACCTTCAACGGCGGCGTGCGCCTGGGGAAGGTGCTGACGGGGGACCATCTGGGCGGTTTTCTGCGCGGCAATTTTGAATGGTCGGCCGACCTGATGCCGGTGTACTACCTGTGGCAGCCAGCCCCGGCAAAAAACGCATATGGTGCAGCGTTTAACCCGTTAAACTTAAAGTGGAACTTCACTAGCTCGGCGCGTACGGTACCCTATCTTGAACTGGGTGGCGGGGTCCTCTTCAGCAACCACGCGGTGCCGTTGAACACGTCGCACGTGAACTTCCTCACGCACGCCACTTTGGGCTTCCAGTTCTTCAATAACGATCGTCGCGCCTTCACCGCTGCCGTCCGCTACGAACACATTTCCAACGCCGGCTTAACCACGCCGAATCCAGGGATTAATACCGTGCAGTTTCAGCTCGGGATGAATTGGTTCAGATAGGTGTGAGTAGATTGCAGTAGCCGAATCGAAGGCTGATGCCCCTTCACATTTACCAAATTACCAATTTACTCATTTACCAAATCTGCCTTCGCGTCCTTTGCGCCCTTTGCGGTGAATCCGCTATTCTTGCCAGTTATGTCCACACTGGTTGAATGCGTTCCCAATTTCTCTGAAGGCCGCGACAAATCTGTCGTTGACGCCATTGTTGACGCCATGAAAATCCCGGGCGTCTCTCTTCTGGACCGCGAGATGGATTCCGACCACAATCGCTGCGTGATCACCATCGTCGGTGAGCGCGAAGCCATTACGGAAGCGGCGATTCGCGGCGTTGGCAAAGCCGCGGAGCTGATCGATCTCACCAAACATCAAGGCGCGCACCCGCGCATCGGCGCCGCCGACGTGATTCCGTTCATCCCGATTGAAGGCGTCACCATTGAAGACTGCGTCGCCATCGCTCGCACGGTCGGGGAAGAGATCTGGAAGCGCTTTCAGGTTCCTGTATATCTTTATGAATCGGCTGCGACGAATCCTGACCGGCAGAACCTGGAGAACATTCGTCGCGGCCAGTTTGAGGGCCTGCGTGACGACATCAAGGTCAACGCCGCGCGCAAGCCTGATTTCGGCGGCGCCCAACTGCATCCCACGGCGGGAGCAACCGTGGTTGGCGCACGCAAAGCGCTGATCGCTTACAACGTCTTCCTGAACACCACAGATGTAGAGATCGCCAAGAAGATCGCCAAGGCCGTTCGCTATTCCTCCGGCGGGCTGCGCTATGTAAAAGGAGCAGGATTCGAAGTCCGCGGGCTGGCCCAGGTTTCCATGAACCTGACCGACTTTGAGCAGACCCCGATCGCACGTGTCTTTGAATTCGTGAAGCGCGAAGCAGAACGTTACGGCGTGCAGCCATTGAGCAGCGAGATCGTCGGTCTGGTTCCCAAGAAAGCTCTGGAGCAGGCGGCCGAGTGGTTCCTGCAGGTCGAAAACTTTGATTCCTCGATGATCCTGGAAAACCGCCTGGCAGCCGTGACCAGCGGAAAGATTGCGGTCGGCGGTCTGCGTGCAGGGGCAGAACCGTTTATTGAGCAGCTTGCCGCGCCTACGGCCACACCCGGCGGCGGAAGCGCAGTGGCAGCAGCGGCGGCCATGGCAGCAGCGCTGGGCAGCATGGTGGCGGCGATGTCCCGGAGCAAAAAGGCCTACGCGCAGTATGAGCCGCAGTTGAGCCAGGCCCTGGCCCGGCTGGCCCAGCTACGGGAAGAGTTGAAGGCCGGCATTGACGCTGACGCCGAAAGCTATAACCAGGTGATGGCGGCCTACAAGCTGGCCAAGACTTCCAGCGATGGTGAGGCGGTGATCGAAGCGGCAATGAAGGGCGCAACCAGTGTGCCCATGGAAACCGCGCAGAAGGCCCGCGAGGTGGGAGACATCGTCGCCAGCCTGAAGCCGATCACCAGCCCGAACATGGCTTCAGACCTTACGGTGGCTTCGTCCCTGGCCAGCGCGGCCATTGTTGGGGCGCTGGCCAACGTGGAGATTAACCTGGGCTCAATAAAAGATGCTGGATTTGCCGGGGAGATACGTTCTAAAGTAGTGAAGCTCCAGAGGTGAACACCTTAAGTAAAGAGGTGAATAGCTAAAGTAATATGAACTTAGCATCCTGAGCTGCCTCTGGACGCATCAGATCGAGCAAAACCGGACTAAAATATGAACATGAAACGCACTCTTGTGATTGTGCTCGCTTTTCTGGCGAGCGGCCTGACTGGCTTGGCGGCTTCCCTGGGGACGGCCGCGCGCACGGTGATCCCGATTGAGGTCCAGCAGATTATTAACGTGGACTACCGGCGGATGAAGAACTCCGATACCGCAATGGACATGAAGGCCAAACTGCTGCCGCCCAACATGAAGCAGTTTGAAGACGCGCTGAAGGACATTGGCGTGAATCCCGACAAAGACATTGACCAGATCACGCTGGCTTCTTTCCGGCTGAAAGACCACGGTTTGCAGATGATCGGGATTGCGCAAGGCCAGTTCCCGCGCAAAAAGTTGATGTTGAAAATCGCCAAGCAGAACATCAAAGGCAGCAAGAAGAACGGCTCCATCATTTATCCCATGGCGGGCGGAATGCAGATGATTTTTCTGGACGACTGGACCATGCTGTTCGGCGACCTTTCCGCGGTAAAGGCCGCACTGGATGCGCGCGACAATTCCAGCATGAGCCTGAACGCCAATCGCGATATTACCGACATGATTCCCTCCGTGGAAGCGGGAACGGTGTGGAGTGTGCTTGATTCCGCGGGCACCCAGACCATGCTGAAGTCGGCGCTCGGCACCGCCGCCGAACTGGGAGAATTTGACACCATGAAGAAGAAGCTGCTCGGCTCGCGCTACAGCATGGATTTCGATCACGGCGTGGATTTCAATTTGAACGTCCTCACTTCTGACAACATGACCGCGTCCACCCTGTCTTCCGTGCTGAAGGCCGGCATGCTGTTCAAAAAAATGGACGCCACACCCACGGAGAAGACGGCCATCGACGGTACCACCATTGATTCCGATTCCGGCAAACTGGTGGTGCGCTTCAAGGCCGACGATAAGAGCTTCCAGCAGCTCATTGAATCGCCGATGTTTGCTTCGGTCGTGCGCTAGGGCAGGTCTTACCAAAGAGGACACAGAGGACTACAAAAAGTTTTCGTTTCTTCTCCTTTGTGTCCTCTGTGGTTAAAGCTCTTTTGGGTGTTTCTGCAAACTAGAGATCGGCGCTCACCGCCTGGGCCAGCTCTTTGAGCGACTTCTCGTTCCTTCGATACCACATCCATAAGCCGTGTTTCTCCGCATGGACCAGCCCGGCCTTGCGCAGGATCGCCATGTGGTGCGAGATGGTGGGCTGAGAAAGCGTGACATGGTCCTGCACGTCACAGGCGCACATGCCCACGCCCTTTCCGATAGAGCACTGGCCTTTCTGTTTGAGCAGGCGCAGGATCTTGAGCCGTGCCGGGTCGGCCACGGCCTTGAGAGCAGCCACGAGTTGTTTTTCGCGAAGAGGCATCACCTTCTATCAGTACACGCAAAGATCGATTTAGGTCAATATGAAAATCCACCACGGAGGCACGGAGACACGGAGAAAAGCAATTGGATTGTGGGACTAACGTGGACCAAAGCTGAGCGAGCTGACCGCTGTTCGTCAATCACGAATTCAGTTTTTCCGATCACCCGATCTGGATTTTCTCTGTGTCTCCGTGCCTCCGTGGTAGGTTTGCAGGCTGCAATTTAGAATGGATCCAATGGACGATGATTCCAGCATCTTTTCCGGCAATGAACGCAAAGAGAAAGAGCAGCAGATGCTCCACGACGGCCGGCTGCCGCCGGGCCAGTCACTTACGTTGAAGTGGCCGGTGCTGCATTACGGCTCGGTGCCGCGCTTTGATCCAGCGCGCTGGGACATTCGCATACGCGTCCTGGAGGAACAACCGGTACGGATGACCAGGGAAGAATTCAACCGCCTGCCCAGAGCCAAGACACACAGCGACTTCCACTGCGTCACGCGCTGGAGCCGGTTTGACAATGACTGGGAAGGTGTGGCGTTTAAAGAGGTTCTCAAGCTGGTCAAGCTCAAGCCCGAAGCGAAATATGTTCTGGTCCACGCCGAGCAGGGATTCACAGCCAACGTTCCCCTGGCCGATCTTGACCGCGACGATGTGCTCTTCGCTACGCACCATGATGGCGAGCCGCTCACGGCCGATCACGGATATCCGCTGCGGCTGATCGTGCCTCATCTATATGCGTGGAAATCAGTCAAATGGGTGCGCGGGCTGGAATTCACAGAGCGCGATGTTCCCGGCTTCTGGGAACAGAACGGCTATCACATGTACGGAGACCCGTTCCGGGAACAGAGGTTTGATACGGACTAGCATTTTTCTGCAATCCCGACCCTGAGCTTGCCGAAGGGGAGGGAACCCTATTGCTACGATTCAGCCTTGGTTTCTAATAATATGGCTGGTGTCCGAGCAACTTGAGCGACCCGCCACTCCGATCGACTATCGCACTCGTGATAGTGCGACGAACTTTGTCGCAGCAATAGGGTCCCCTCACCGCGCTTCGCGGGTTCGGGATTTCAGAGAAGCCCTATTTCACAATCGCGTTATACCCATCGCCGGCCAGGCGGACGCGCATGGCCTCAGCGTCCTTTTTATCGCTGAAGGGGCCGACCTGTACGTGAAAGAGCGGATCGCCCGCGGAATTGGCGATGAAGACGGGATACTGCTTTTTACGCAGCGCTGTAATCAGGATTTCAGCGTCTTCCTGCTTTGACACCGCCGCCACCTGGACCATGAAGGAACCGCCGGCGCCATTCTTCACCTCGGTCCCCGCGGACTGCGAGCTGGATTGGTCTGGTGTTTTGCCGGACGTTGGCTGGCCCCCGCTCGGCTGACTGGGTTGCGCGTCGGAAGGTTTAGCGGCAGAGCTTGCATCGGCGCCGGTCCCGGTGGGAGCGCAGTTGGGCGAACCGGGAGGGCAGCTCTGCGTGGTTGTCTCCGGAGTCTTGTTGCCGGCGAACGGTTTGCCTGCTGAGTTGCCGCCGGTTGGGACGGAGCTGACGATTTCGGTGCGGCCGCCAGCGCTGGTGCTCTTGCCCAGCAGGTAGCCCATGGTGAAAAACACGCCGCAAACGATCACCAGGGCAAAAAAGATGCCCAGCAGCTTGCCTGTGCTTAAGGTGATCTCTGTATCGCGTACCTGATCTGTTTCTTTTTCACCCATCTGTGACCCAGCCGCCATTCGCCCCCCTGGTTCGCGCGCCTAGTTTGCCCCCAGTGTAACCCGGTTTTCCTTCAACCTTACTTGCCAATTTTCTCCACAGCCCTGGTGATCGCGGAGATCATGTCCACTGGTAACGGGAAGACGATGGTGGTGTTCTTTTCCACGCCGATTTCCGTGAGCGTTTGCAGGTAGCGGAGCTGGATGGCGATCGGCTCGCCAGAGAGGATGTGCGCCGCTTCCATGAGCCGTTGCGAAGCGGAGAATTCGCCCTCTGCGTGGATGATCTTGGCGCGCTTTTCGCGCTCGGCCTCAGCCTGTTTGGCCATGGCGCGCAGCATGGATTCAGGCAGGTCGACCTGCTTCACCTCAACGTTCGAGACTTTCACGCCATAGGGCGCGGTGTGCTGGTCAAGAATGCTCTGGATTCGCGTGTTCAGCTTGTCGCGATGGGCCAGCAGTTCATCCAGTTCCACCTCGCCCAGCACGGAGCGCAGCGTGGTCTGGGCAAACTGTTGCGTCTGCCAGTAATAATTCTGCACCTGCACCACGGCCTGCGGAGCGTTCACCACGCGCCAGTAAATAACGGCGTTTACCTTCAGGGTGACGTTATCGCGGGTGATGATGTCCTGCGGCGGGACCTCCAGCGCCTGCTGGCGCAGGTCCACGCGGATGATCTTGTCCACGGGGGCGAAGACCAGGATCACGCCGGGACCCTTGGCGTCCTGCATCAGGCGGCCCAGGCGGAAGATTACGCCGCGTTCATACTCGCGGAGAATCTTGATGGAATTGACGATGTACAGAAAGATAATGACCGCAGCGGCGATAGCAAAGATTGGCACGGCGCCTCCATCTGGTTCGATTGGGGAGTCGAACGGATTCTATGGTACACGGGTAACAAAAGCAAAAAATCATGCTGGTACGGATGTCTGAGCGACCGGCTCGTGCACAGGCTCTACCTGAAGCACAAGGTTCTCCACTTGGCGAATGACCACCCGCTGCCCGGCTGCAACGTTCGTGGGTGCGATGGCGTTCCAGAGTTCTCCCTGGACAAAGACCTTGCCGGCAGGCGTGAGCGGCGCGCAAACAATCGCCACTTCGCCGATCATGCCTTGTTCGCCGGTCACGACTTTGTTCCTGCGCGCCTTGAGGGCGATGGTCATCAGAAAAATGGTGATAGCGCCCATGGGGATGCTAACGCCTAAGGCGGTCCAGAGCTGGACGCGCATTTGCGGAATCGGGCCGTCTACCAGCAGCAGCGCGCCAAAGACCATCAGAAAGATGCCGCTCGCGCCGAGCGCCCCGTGGCTTTGGAACTTGGCCTCCAGGGCAAACAGTACAAAAGCGCCCAGAATCATGACGATGCTTACGTAGTTGGTGGGCAGCATGCCAAAGGCAACAAGGGAGAGCACTACGAAAACAAAGCCAACCACCCCGGGAATGACAGCTCCGGGATGATTGAATTCCGCGTAAATCGCCATCAGGCCGATGGAAAATAGAATGAAAGACACGTTCGGGTTCATGAGCCAGGAAAGGATGCGTTGCTTGAGCGTCATTTCATACAATTGGACTGGCTTTCCGGCCACGTGCAACACCACTTTCGATCCGTCAAAGCGGGTAATGGTTTTGCCTTCAAGCTGGCGAAGCAAATCAGCTTCATCCCTGGCGATGTATTCCACCAGATGCTGCGAGAGGGCTTCCTCAGCGGTGAATGTCTTCGAACTGCGCACTGCGGTTTCAGCCACGTCAGCGTTGCGTCCGCGCTTGCTGGTATAGGAGCGCATCAGGGAAGCGCCATAGTTTTCCATCTTCTCTTTCATCACCGGGTCCATAGCGGCTCCGCTACCCAGCACCGGGTGGGCCGTGCCGGTATTGGTTCCAGGGGCCATGGCAGCCACGTCCGCTGCTTCCAGAATGAAGAAGCCGGCCGAAGATGCGCTGCCGCCCGCCGGCGTCACATAAATGATGGTTGGTATGGAGGCAGCGAGCAGCTTCTGGACGATGGCTTCCATGGATATCATCATTCCGCCGGGAGTATTCAGCTCGATCAGGAGCGCATCGGCGTGCGTGCGCTGTGCCTCTTGAATAGCGCGGTCAACGTACTCGGCCGTCAACGGATGGATGGTGTCATCCACCACGATTTTCAGCACGTCTGCCGAAGCTGTGCGCGCCGCACAAAAAAGCGCCAGCGCGATTGCGATTCTGAAAAGGCCGATTTTTGAAACAAAATTGAGACGCATGGTCCTTACCTCAGGGTTGCGGAGACTGGACTTTGCCCGTGAGTCCTGCGGCGATATCGCGTTTTAGAGCGGCTGCCGTGGCATTGGCCGGATCGAGCGCCAAGGCGTGTTCAACGTTTTGCCCTGCCGCACTGGTTTTGTTTTCCGCCAGATCCAGCCGCGCCAGCACCAGATAGGCTTCGGCGGTCGGGTGCAACTTCAGTGACATGCGGGCCTCATTGCGGGCTGCAGCGCTGTCCTGGCCGGCCTCAAGCACCAGCGCCAGGCCGGCATGGCCTTCAGCGCTGGTGGGATCAAGCACCACGGCTTCATGAAATTGTTTTTCCGCCTCTCCCGACAGCCCCTGTTGCAGCAGTTCCTGGCCGCGGTGGATGTGAAATGCCGCGTGGCTTGCCGGGTCGGAATTTGCCAGGCGCGTTTCGTCGGCGTTTTCTATCTCCAGGGCAAGCAGGCGGAAGGTGGATTCATCGTAGTTGCGCTTGATCCGCTCCAGCGGCAGGTGCGCTGGTTGCGTGCCTGAGATGATGGTCTCAAGAAAGCTCTTCGCTTCCGCGTCCGGATGGATGGCCAGCAGCGCGCGCAGCTCCCGCGTCGCACCCTGGGTATCACCGTCGCGATACAACCCCACGGCCAGGTTGAAACGATAGTCGGGCTCGTTGGGGTCAGTCTGCACGGTTTTTTCGAAGTAGCCGCGGGCAGTGCGCTGGCCGCGGCGCGCTTCCACCACGCCTAAATTGTTATAGACCTCCGTGAGCGGCAGCCGTGCCGCAAGAGCGCGAAAGGCGCTTTCCGCCTTCTCCATGTGTCCGGTGTAGAACGCGGAAAGACCGAGATAAAACTGGGCTTCATTGGCGCTGGCATCGCCCGGGGGAACACGCGCCAGCCAGCCGGCCGCCGACTCGTAATCGCGCGCGTTGTAGTAGCTCTTGCCCAGTTGCAGCATGGCCTGCGCGTGCGTTGGTTCCAGCCGCACCACTTCCTTGAAACGCTTGATCTTTTCCTGTTCTCTGCCGGCCATGATGCCGCGGACGTAGTTCTCCAGAACTTCCGGGCGCTGAGCCGGGAATTGGGCGGCAAAGTCTGATTTAGCAGCTGTGCCGGCGAGGTTGAGTGTATTGAGAACGTCCCATGCCAGGGCGGTCTGGATGGCAATCAGATTGGCGAGAGGGCCCGTTTCAGTCAGTTCCGGGCTGAGGCGAAGGCGCTCCATATCCATGAGCCGGGCGTGCACGGTGATGTTAGCGCCTTCAGCGCGGTAGTCGCCCATGAGCACATAGTCGGCGTCAAGTTGCTGCGCGATCTGGTAAAGCGTGGCGCGGGATGGCCTGGCGCCGGCGGGAACGCCGAGCCGGTCGAAAGCATTGATACGGTCTTCGCGGCCCATAATAAAGAGTCCGCTGGAACTGAGGCGCGTGCTCAGGACTTCAGGAAAAGATTCGCTGATCCAATCAATTCCCGCAGCGTTCGAAGTGTTCTCAAAGGGTATGATCAACAGCAGCCGGCTCACGCTGGCGGCGCCGGGATACTGCTGGGCCGTAGAGGGCAAAGGTACAGCCAGGGCGGCCAGATACAAAAATGAGAGAACAATACCAACTGGTTTTCTCAAGGCAACTTAGATTATAGGCCACTTTGAACTAGAGGACAGTTCCTATGAAGAGCAGAGGCGGCACGTTTGTCCTGACGGGTGCTGGAATCAGCGCGGAGAGCGGGATTCCTGTCTTCCAGGGAACCAGTTGGCGCGGCCAGAGCCACCACGAACTGGCGAACATCGAAGCATGCGAGCGCGACCCGGAACTGGTGTGGCAATACTATTCTGACCGTCGTGCAGGCGCCTGCGATGCCAAACCGAATGCCGCGCATATCGCGCTGGCCCAGTGGGCCAAAAAGCCCGGCGGCGGATTGTTTCTCTGCACGCAAAACGTGGATGGTCTGCATGAAGCCGCAGGCTCGGAGGAGGTGGTCCACATTCACGGCAAACTGTTTGAGAGCAGGTGTGCCGAGGCTTGTGGCCGTCCCGCGTTTGCCGACCAGAGCGGTTACTCCGCGGGTGAATTGCCGCGCTGTTCCTGCGGGTCGCTGGTGCGTCCGAATGTTTGTTGGTTCGGCGAGCAGCCCTATCAACTCGGCCGCATCTATGACGCGCTTGCGGCGTGCGCTGTGTTTAT
>JBGPZS010000061.1:0-12291 GCA_041493865.1 Terriglobia bacterium | reverse complement strand
GGCAGGAGTGGGTGCAGGCTCCGCTATCACCAGGGGCTGCACGGCAAAGCTCCTCAGGACCTCAGAGGCAATCTCGACAAAACGTTCCCCCATATATCTGGGGTCGCGGGCCACGATCACTCGAGCGCCCACTGGTTTTTTGCCGGCGATGTATCGGGCAATGCCGGCAACGGCCCGGCGCACATTCGCCACGGTGAACCCGTCGGCGATAATGGCGCGCCAGCCAGAGGTGCCGAATTTGATGTCCGCGCTCATGGCAGAACTAGTCATTAGTTGCACTCCACCGGGCAAGGGTTTCACTGCTACTTACTGATACTAAGCCCTGCCATGATGGATGAGAACCCGGGCACGAAGTTACAGCCAGTTGATACACTCGAACCGAGGTTTCTTATGAGCGACGCCCGCATCGTGCTTACCACCGCCGGATCGCATGCAGAGGCCAAAAAGATCGCCCACGCGCTGGTGGACCGCCGGCTGGCTGCCTGCGTCAACATTGTGCCGCATATTGAATCGGTGTACCGCTGGCAAGGCAACGTTGAAACAGCAACCGAATGGCTGCTCCTGATCAAAACGCAAGCCGGCTGTTTCGAGCGCGTTCGCGATGCCGTGAAAGAGTTGCATTCTTACGATCTCCCGGAATGCGTGATGCTGGAAGTGGCCGCGGGCAGCAACGAATATCTCAATTGGATCGCCGAAAATATTGCTTAACCACAGAAGACACAGAGGTTCACGGAGAAGTCCTCAAAAGACGGTTTATTGTCGTGTTTTTCGTGGTCCTTCAAAATCTCGCAATTGTTCCAGAGCTTAACGCTGTTCCTCGGTGTTCCTCTGTGTCCTCTGTGGTAAAGACCTAGATGGCAGCCAGCGCCTGATCCAAATCGGCCAGGAGATCATCCACGTCCTCAATTCCCACTGAGATCCGGACCATGCCGTCGGTGAGCCCGATCTGCTTTCTTCCCTTCTCACCCAGGGCCGCGTGGGTCATGGTGGCCGGATGCGAGATCAGGGTTTCCACGCCGCCCAGTGATTCGCCCAGTGAGCAGACGCGCACTTTAGCCAGCATCTTCTTCGCGTTTTTGAGCGAGCCGGTCTCAAACGTGATCATGGAACCGAAGCCGCTCATCTGCTTCTTGGCCAGCGCATGCTGCGGGTGATCGGAAAAACCCGGGTAGAGGACCTGCTTTACCTTGGGGTGGTGGCGCAGGAAGTCAGCGATTTCGCGGCCGTTCTCGTCATGCTTTTCCATGCGCACCGACAGTGACTTCACGCCGCGCAACACCAGCCAGCATTCAAACGGCGAGAGGATCGCGCCCGAAGTCTTCTGCATGAAAGCCAGCTTCTCCGCGTGTACCGGCTTGGTTGCCGCAATCACTCCGCCCAGGCCATCACTGTGGCCGTTCAAAAACTTGGTGGTGGAGTGCATCACCATGTCAGCGCCCAATGCCAGCGGCTGCTGGAAATAAGGAGACATAAAAGTGTTATCCACCACCAGCTCAGCCCCGCCGGAGTGCGCGATCCTGGCCACCTCTTTAATGTCGGTGAGCACCATGAGCGGGTTGGTCGGTGTCTCCACCCACAGAATGCGCGTGTTCCGGCGCATCGCTTTTTTCACCGCGTCCAGGTCTGATGTATCAACGTAGCTGAACTCCACGCCGTAGTTGGCCAGCACCTGGTTGAAAAGCCGCGGCACCCCGCCGTAAACATTGTGCCCGCAGATCAGGTGGTCGCCCTGCTTGAGAAAGCATTGCGTCACCGCGGTTACAGCCGCCATGCCGCTGGCAAAAACGTGCGCTGAGGTCCCGCCTTCCAGAGCAGCCAGGTTGGTTTCCAGCCGAGTGCGCGTGGGATTGGAGACACGCGCGTACTCGTAGCCCTTGTGCTTCCCCAGCTCTTCCTGCACGTAGGTTGAGGTGGCGAAGATGGGTACAACCACGGCGCCGGTGGAGGGATCGGGTTCCTGGCCGGTGTGAATGCACGTGGTGGAGAATCCAATTCTTTTGTTGCCTGGCTTCGTCCCGCCTACGGATTTTTTCTTTGCCATCTGTTGTCTGCTCCTGAGTCTTGCCGCTCTTACTCCCCGCCCTCAAAAATCTTCTTGGACATGTAGCGCTCGGCCGAATCCGGGATGACGGTCACCACGCGCTTGCCCTTGCCCAGTCTCCGGGCAACCTGAAGGGCCGCGAAGACGTTGGCGCCGGCGCTTGATCCACCCAGGACGCCTTCAAGCCGCGCGAGTTGTGCCACCGTATCGAACGCGTCTTTGTCCGTGACCATGATGATCTCATCGCAGACCGCGGGATCAAACGTCTTGGGCACAAAGCTGGAGCCGATGCCCTCCACTTTGTGCGGGCCTTTCGGGCCTCCGCCTAGTACCGATCCTTCTGTTTCCACGGCAACACAATGCACCTTCACCAGTCTTTCCTTCATGAAACGGGCGACGCCGGTAAACGTGCCACCCGTTCCCACGCCGATCACCACGGCATCGAGTCTGCCTTCCATCTGCTCAAAGATCTCGGCAGCGGTGGTTTCTTGATGAAATTCAGGATTGGCTGGATTCTCAAATTGCAGGGCGGTAAATGAATCGGGGATTTTGGCGGCAAGTTCCTTGGCCTTTTCGATTGCGCCTTGCATCCCGGCTGCATCCGGTGTGCGGATGACCTCGGCGCCCAGCGCGCGCATGAGTTTTACTTTCTCCTCGGCAAATTTTTCCGGCACACAGAGCACCACGCGGTATCCTTTATTGAGGCCGATCAGCGCCAGGCCAACGCCGGTGTTTCCCGCCGTTGCTTCCACAATGGTTGATCCAGGCTTGAGCCGGCCCTGCTCTTCCGCTTTCTTAATCATGCCAATGGCGGCCCGGTCTTTCACGCTGCCGCCGGGATTCAGGTATTCCAGTTTGGCGAAGACATCAGCGGCATCCGCTGGAACCAGGCGGCGAAAATGCAGCATGGGTGTCTGGCCAACCAGTTCGGTGATGTTTTCCGCCATTCGCAGTCGTGTCATAGCAAACTTTTTAGAGTACGGGACGGACAGGGATATGGTCAAACGCACGGTTCACACCGCTATGTTCAAAATTGAACACTCGCGCTGCTGATTGACACAGACGTGCTATCAGAGTACCGTCAAAGGTGAGCAAGTATCCCTTCTTACTTCTTTAGACATGCTGAACTAAGTCAGCTTTTCTGAAGCTTGCCTTTCTTAGTCACCGTTCGTGAAGAGGCCGAATATGTTAACTCCAGATCCCCAGTACCAGGCCAAATCCGGCTCTCAAGCCGAGCCCCCTGAAGACTACTGCTGCAATTTGGAGGCTCCGGAAGACCACCGCCAAGAGGAAGAAGAACCGGCCGCAAACCTATGAAAATCGACAAAAGTACACGATCCTCAAAAGTATTTGCCGCAGAATGCACCATCGCCAACCCTTTTCTACTGTGCCGGGTGACCGCGGTCTACGCGCGCCGTTTGCAGAAAACGCGGGTGCAGTTCGCGGAAAGCATTAACCAGTCCCTACGCCTGATCTCCGACCTTCCGCGAGGACATATGGACGCAGCCAACCTGCCTGTGCCGCTATTCGAGGCTGAAATATCCCCACCCTTGGCCGCAGCGGTGGCAGCAATTACATTGTGATTTGATCGAAAAAGACTTCGGACAGCAAGTAGGCTTAAAAAATTGCCGGTTCCCAGGCAGATCTATCTGCTTGCCTGCCGCGGGCAACGCCTATGGTTTGGTTGATGCGGTCCGTTTCTCGTCGGCGAAGTAGCCATCGCGTGTGCGTACCTGCAGATCTTTGTAGCCGGGCGCGCGTGCTTCCACTTTCACTTTTCGATAGCCCCCATTGCTGCGTGGATTCGTCGGCTTGTAGGTAATGCTGTACTGGTTGCGGATGTCGCGCGCCACTTCTGAGCTGATCTCATCCACTTCCGCCAGGTCCTTAGGGAAGAAAGCCACGCCACCAGTCTGGTCAGAAAGGCTTTGCAGGGCGCGCTTGGCCCTCTTGATCCCAGGTTCATCGCCCAGAATGCCGATCGTATAAATCGTGGGGCCGTTATCGTCCTGGACCTTCCTGATCGCCTGCTCCAGAGATTCACGGCTCTCGTTGTCCACGCCATCCGTAACCACCAGCAGGACCTTCTTTTCCTTCTTTGCGCCCTTGGCCAGATGGTCAGCGGAGGCAATCACGGCGTCATAAAGTGCGGTACCGCCGCGGGAATCCACGCGATCAAGCGCTTCGCGCAGGACCTCGACCCTGTTGGTGAAATCCTGGTCCAGATACGGATCATCGTTGAAGTTTACGACGAACACCTCATCCTGGGGGTTGCTGGCCTGTATAAGGTTCAGAACGGCCTTGGTCACGGCCGCGCGCTTGGTGCGCATGGAGCCGGAATTATCAACCACGATGCCGAGAGAAACGGGAATGTCTTCCCGCCGGAATGACGTGATCTTCTGCGGCTGATTATCCTCAAAGACGGCAAAGTTGGTAGGCGCCAAATTGGTCACCAAATGCCGCTTTGAATCGAGCACCACGGCAGAAAGCGTGACCTCATTCACCTGGCTGACAAAGGTAAAGCCACCTTTAGAGTCTTTGGTGACAACACCTATTGAGCCTTCCTCTATAGGCCGCTGCTGCTGTTGGGATTGAGTGGATGGGACATTGCCGGGCGTAGCCGGCTTAGTCGTCGTATTCGCCGCAGGCGTAGCCGCTTTGACCCATGCCGGTAGCGCAGGATCGGACGGATCAATATCCGACGGCAGGGGCGTGGGTTGGATGCGCTGTTGATTTTGCTGGGGTTGGTTCGACTGGACTTGCGTGCCCAAAAAAGAGGACGCGCCCATCAGTACCAAGAAAAGAGTGCCGGCTACCCGTTTATTGCGAAGGCGCATAGTATCCCGTTCTGGCATAGACATTTAGATGCGGTAAACCCTTCGGTGGATTGAGCTTCACTTTGATCTTGCGCCAGTGGCCATCCTTGACCTTGTTGTTTGGACGGTAACCAAGCACATATTGGTTGCGCAGCTCTATTCCGATTTTGGTAGCCACATCAGCCAGTTCATTGGGATTGTTGATGGTGAACATGCGTCCGCCGGTGACCTGGGAGATCTCGCCCAATAGGGCAGGACCGGCCACCTCTTCCGGCTGCGAAGGCGCCAGGCTGAAAATGCCGATCGCGTAAATCTGCACGTCAGCCTCTTTGACCATCGATTTGATCTCATTTTCGGTGTAGCGGCTGTGATTATCGCCGCCATCGGAAATGATGAGCAGGGCCTTTTTGCTGTTGCGCGCGTCTTTCATCTTGCTTACGCCCATATAGATGGCGTCGAGCATGGCCGTGCTCCCCTGGGGAACGGTGTAAACCAGCTTGCCCTGAATGTCTTCAATGGACTTAGTAAAATCGGCGCGAAGTTGCGGGCGATCATTGAACGTGATCATGAAAAACTCGTCTTGCGGGTTAGCCGTTTTAAAAAACTCAATGACGGCCTCCCGCGCTTTCAAGATCTTGTCATTCATGCTGCCGCTCATGTCAAAAATTACCCCCAAAGAAATGGGGGCGTCTTCGCTGGAGAAGTGCCGTACTTCCTGGATCTCGCTGCCTTCAAGAACGGAAAAATTCTCTTTGTCCAAGCCGGTTACAATACGGTTCCAATCGTCGGTCACCGTAACGTTCACCAGCACAAGGTTCACGTCCACTGATACGCCCGGCTTGCCGTGATTCTTCGTGGAGGAATCTGGATTTCCAGCAACTTCTTTAGATTCAACAGTTTTTGGGGGTTCTGGAGGCTTGGGCTGAATATGCACGTTCACGTCCTGTGATCCGGCATAAATCGCAAAGGCAAGAAAAGCAGCCAGGGTTAACGCGCAACGCATCCGAGGCGTACGATACGCCTTAGAAGAGACCTCGGGGGAACGGTTTGCACCATACCCGCGACGTTCGAAGCGGGCCATATGGGAACCTCGTTTTGAGCCGATATTACCACAGCCGCGACAGACTTAACACAGGAACTTGTACATTGACCTGTCGCAACTTCTGGGTACTGCTTCATACGGCTTAGATGATTATGATCACGAAACAGGTTATCCGCGCGCTTGATAGAATGCCATAGGCCCGTTTGCAAATGGCTGAAATCATTCCATTCAAAGCGCTTCACTACGATCCGCACCAGGTCAAACTGGAGGATGTCCTTACCCAGCCCTATGACAAGATCACGCCGGAGATGCAGGCAAAATATTACGAGCGGAGCACGCATAACCTCGTCCGCATCATCCTGGGAAAGGCAGGCGAGACCGACACTGACGCCTTCAACGTTTACACCCGGGCAGCAGAATACTTCCATGACTGGCGCTCCGGCGGCATTCTGAAGCAGGATGCCGAGCCGGGAATCTATGCCTATGCCCAGACCTTCACTGTCCCTGGTACCGCCGATCTGGCGGAGCGTCGCGGATTGATCGTGCTGGGGCGCATCCACGATTACGCCGAAGGCGTGGTCTTTCGCCACGAACAAACGCTGGCCAAACCGCGGGCGGACCGCCTCAATCTTCTGCGGGCCACGCGAGCGCATTTTGGCCAGATATTCATGCTCTATAGCGATCCCAGAGGTGAGATTGACACCTTGCTGCAAGCAAAAACTGAAGAAGATCCCGACACATCGCTGCTGGATGAGTATGAGACCCTTCACCGTGTGTGGCGCATCCACGATCCGGCGCTCATCCAGGCGGTGCAGCAGAGCATGCGTGCAAGGAAGCTGCTGATTGCCGACGGACATCATCGCTATGAAACGGCGATGGCGTATAGAAATGAACGCCGTGAGCAGGGCGGCGGCGCGGACACAAACGCCGCGCACGAGTTCGTGATGATGACCCTGGTCCCCATGGAAAGCCGCGGCCTGGTGATCCTGCCCACACACCGTGTGGTTCATGGTTTGCCAACGTTCGATCGCGAGCGCATGCTGGAAGCAGCAGAGCGGTTTTTTGATATTGACCGAATCGACCTGCGCACAGAAACCCGCAGCGCTACCACGCTGCTGGGTCAGGCCGGCGAGAATGGAACTGCGTTTGTAGCCGTCACCCGTCAGGGCCCGTATCTGATGCGGGCCAAAAAGAACGCGGTGGAGGATGCCCTCGGGGAGCTCCCTTCATTGCAACGCAACCTTGACGTGGTGCAATTGCACAGGATCATGCTGGAGCGGATTCTGGGGATTTCCGAGGAGGCCATCCGCGAGCAGCAAAACGTCCGCTACGAACGCGACGCTTTTGAGGCTATCTCCTGTGTGCGTCAGGGAGCCAACGTGGCTTTTCTGATGAACCCCGCAAAGATCGAACAGGTGCGCGACATTGCCTTCGGCGGTGAAGTGCTGCCGCAAAAATCCACTGATTTCTACCCCAAGCTGCTGAGTGGTCTGGCCATCTATGCGCTGGAGTAGACCAGGATTGGGGCTCGCCGTTGTCTCTGTGTGCTGCGCTATTGCGTTTTCCGGCGCCGTCCCGGAGCAGCAACTCACCGTATACACCGCACAAACCAGCTATTCCCTGCCGGTGCTCGACCGCGGCGGCAAACCATATATTGCCGTAACCGAGCTGCTCTCGCCCCTGGGCGTGTCCACGCCGCGATTGAAGGGTAAAGAGTGGAGGCTGGAGCTCAACAAAGCCGAAGTACGCCTTACCGAAGGCAAGGAAAAAGCCGCCATTCGCGGCCATGAAGCCGATTTGAGCGGCAAGGTCCTGGTAGAGGACGGTCGTGTGATGGTCCCACTGGCCGCTGCTCTTCCATTGTTGAGCCGGCTGCTAAATACAGCCGTAGAATTTCACCAGCCGTCGCGGCGAATTTTTGTAGGCAACACCTTCACCCGTTTCACGGCTGACTTCAAAGACGGAGAGGCGCCGTCACTGGTTTTGAATTTTACCCAGCCGGTGAAGCGGTTGGACGCCAACCATGAAGAAGACCGCAGCGGACTTTTCACGCATACCGACAAGACGACCCTGGTCTTCCGCAAAGACCCGCTGATTTCCGATGTCAACAAGCAGCAGTTCGGTGACGGCGCGATACAGTCCCTGATTTTCGCGGAAGAGAACGGGGCTGCTTCAATCACCGTGACCGGAAACTTGAAGCTGAAGATTATCCGCAGCGAAGATGGTAAAACCATCACCCTGCAGCCGGAGTCTCCCGTGGCAACGGCTGCGCCCGAACCTGCCCCGCAGAACACGCCCTCTGTGGCGGAAGGACAGCGGCGCACGCCGGAGTTCTTTGTGATGATCGACCCCGGCCATGGCGGAAACGACAAAGGCGCAAGCTTTGGCGGACGAGTGGTGGAAAAAGACATTACCCTCCGCCTGGCACGCGAGCTGCGCAAGGAATTGGAAGAACGCGGGATCGCGGCCCACTTGTTGCGCGATGCAGACTTGGACATTGGCCTGGAGCGGCGTGCGGAAATCACCAACGAGCAGCATGCAGGCATCTATGTGGCAATCCACGCCGGCCGGCCAGGAAGAGGAGTGCGTGTCTACGCTCCACTCCTGGCCGACCCGCCGCAGCAGGTGGCCGGACGCTTCCTGCCGTGGGAGAACGCGCAGTCCGGAGCACTGACTCGAAGCCGGACAGCCGCCCAGGCAGTTGCAGGCGAGCTAAGGAAGAGAGGTCTGACGGTCACCAGCCTTGGTATGCCTGTACGGCCTTTAAACAACATCGTGACGCCCGCGATTGCCGTAGAACTGGCGCCGGATGGGGACGATACGCAGTCGCTGGAAAGCCAGAAACGGCAGAATACCGTGGCTGCGGCTATTGCGTCAGGGATCGCGCAAATCCGCGGTCAAATGGGAGGCCGCCCGTGATTCCCCGCCATTTCCAGATCACTGTCGGCCTGGTGTTGCTGGCCATCCTGGTCAGCGGCGTGGTCATTATCCGGATCACGCACAAAGAGGAAGCGCTCACGCTGCAAGGAGCAGAGCCAGCGCCGGTTGCGCCGGTGGTTGGCGGCAGGCAGGAGCATATCCAGGTGCTGGTGGCGTACGATGAAGACCAGGCCCTGCGCTGGCGCCCGGCGGACGTATTTCTGCCTGCAGACCGTGGGCTGCGCGCGCGTGAAACCCTGCGCTGCGTGCTGGCGCAGTACCAGCAGACGCCCTCGCCTCACCCGCTGGCCAAAGGCGCGGACATTAAGGACGTATATTTCATCAACAGCGACACCATGATTGTAGACACTACCGCATCTTTCGCCGATGGCCATCCTTCAGGAATTCTGCTGGAAGAGATGACTCTGGCCTCGCTGATCGAAACTCTCACCGCGAATGTTCCCGGCATCACCAGGATCAAGTTCCTGGTGGACGGAAAAGAGCGCGAAACCCTGGCCGGCCACGCGGACCTGATGTCGTTTTACCAGACTGCCGCAGTGCACGAACTGGCCAAGGAGTTTGAATAAGCATGGCGCCGGTGATTGGGGTTTTTGACTCCGGCTTCGGGGGCCTGACTGTGCTGCGAGAATTGCGCAGAGTGCTGCCGGCGGCGAATTATCTTTATTTTGGCGATACCGCGCATCTTCCCTATGGCGCCAAGTCTGTTCGCACCGTGGCCAAATATGCCATCTCAGCCGCACATTTCCTGGAGCAGCACGGCATTGAGATGCTGGTTGTCGCCTGCAACACGGCTACGGCCCTGGCGTTTGATGACATTCGCGCCGCGGTGAACGTCCCCGTGGTAGGCGTGATTGAGCCGGGAGCGCAGCGCGCGGCCGCAATCTCAAAGACAAAGAAAGCAGTTGTCGTCGCCACTGAAGCCACGGTTGCAAGCCATGCCTATCATCGCGCCCTGCACCGGTTGGGCCTGGAAGCCACAGAAAAGGCCTGCCCGCTGTTTGTGCCGCTGGTTGAGGAAGGCTGGGTGGACCATCGCGTGACAGAAGAGGTCGCACACATATATATTGACGAGGTTTTTCACGATGGAGCGCGCGACGCGGACGTTCTGCTGCTGGGATGCACGCACTACCCGCTGCTTCGTCCCCTGCTGCGCAGGATTGTAGCGCCAAGCGTGGAGATTGTGGATTCAGCCGAGTCAACCGCCGCCAGCGTGGCCGAGGTGCTGGGCAATGACTGCGGGCAGGGTCAACCCGGCGAGTTACGCTGTTATGCCACCGATTCCATAGAAAAATTCCGGCGGCTTGGCGGAAAGTTCCTTGGACGCCCTATTGAAAACATTGAGTTGGTAGACATTGAAAAATAACAAAGACACCTTTTTCCGCTCAGACAACCGGGCGCCGGAGCAGATGCGTCCGGTAAACATCATTCCCGAATTCATTTCCACAGCCGAAGGCTCAGCCTTGATTGAGGTGGGCAACACGCGCGTGATCTGCACCGCCTCGATTGAAGAAACCGTGCCCGGCTTTATGAAAGGCTCAGGCAAGGGCTGGATCACGGCCGAGTACAGCATGCTGCCGCGTTCCACCCTGACGCGCACCGCGCGCGAAGCCAGCCGCGGACGGCAGAGCGGCCGCACGCATGAGATCCAGCGGCTGATTGGACGCGCCATGCGGGCCGTGGTCGACCTGAAGCAGCTGGGCGAGCGCACTATCACGCTGGACTGTGACGTGATCCAGGCAGACGGCGGTACGCGCACGGCTTCCATTACAGGTGCTTTCGTGGCCCTGGGCCTGGCCATGCAGAAACTGGTGGAGGCAGGCACGCTCTCCGCCGCTCCCATCCGCGACTTTGTTGCCGCAACCAGTGTGGGCATTGTGGAGGGAGCAATCCTGCTAGACCTGTGTTACGAAGAGGATTCCCAGGCTGAAGTGGACCTGAATTTCGTCATGACCGGGGCGCGCAAAATCGTTGAAGTGCAGGCCACGGCCGAGCAGCACCCCTTCGATGAAGCCCAGCTTAAGAAGATGATGGACTTCGCCGCCAAGGGGATCGAATCCTTGATCGCGAAGCAACGCAGCGTTCTTGCGCAGTTGCCGCTGAGGCAGTGAGCGTGTTGTAGCGAGAGAGCTTAGGCGAGGTGATTCTGTTTAAGGATTTGTTCGTATTGAATACGATACTGGCTCAAATCCTTTTCTTGATTAGCCAGGTTGCACGCCAGATACCAGGGTTCGGCATGATAGATCATGTCCTGAAATGGGTTCTGTATTCCCTGGGCGGTCTCGGCTGAAGATGTAGCGGACTCGAGGTTTGCCAATCGCCTCCAGACTTCTGTTACTTTCCCCGCCGCGTCATTTCGAGAAAAGCGATGGAAACTGACCAGGCAGTCCTCCACGGCAGCCCAGAACTCGGCAGCAAGATTGGCTCCAATCATAGGTTTATTGGATGCGGTCTCGAGCGCTTTTGCTGGCTTGGGCATCATGATTTATAAGACGCGCACTCGTGCGCTCTTGTTTAGGACTGCTTCTCCTGCAGCAGTATGAAAGCTGACCTGATCGGCGTCAGCAATAATCATACGCTGATTCCAGAAAGCCGCAACGGGACCGTAGACTACGTCATAGTAACTTAAGGGATGGGGCCGATTGTGGTCCAGGGATCCGGCGCGGCAGTAGTGAATGAAACTCCAATAATCGTCGGCATGAAAATCCCCCCGCACAAACGCCAGCGTTTCAAGACCTGCCAGATCTTCTCTGGCCACCGTAATCTGGATCACAGCCGGGACGGCGGCTGGAGACTTCGTCGCCGCAATCTGCGCCGCCCACGTGTGGGCCTGCCGGCGAAGAGTTGTAGTGTAGAAACCGGGCCCAAAATCCGTACAGGGCTTGCCCAGGCTTACTCGCACACTTGCCACGATGGCGGCCGCATGGGCGTCAATCGTACCGTGATATAGCACGAGGTCTTGATTACTCCAGGGAGGCGGTGGAAATATTATTGGAAGAGCGGCCATGGCGGGTGATTGTAAAGCAATCGCGTGAACCCACGTCAAAATAAAGTCTATATGTGCAGGCTTCCTGCCATTTAGTAGAATCAGGGAATAAAGGGCTTGCTTGATCTGCATCTAGCTTTGCCTGTTGCGTATTGCTCGGAATGGTAATTACCGTTTTGCTTGCCTAAGGTTTTGAGGAGGACGACACATGAAGCTTACCCCCGGAAAGCTCGCCGGAATGAAAGCTGTCTCTGACAAGCGCGGCGTGATTGCAGCCGCAGCCATGGACCAGCGCGGATCATTGCAGAAGGCGCTGGCCAAGGAAAAGGGAGCGGACGTCAGCGCATCGATGTTGGAAGAATTCAAGTCAATCGTCACGGAAGTTCTGACCCGGCATGCCAGTGCGATCCTTCTCGACCCCGAATTCGGGCTGCCGGCCGCCAAACGTCGTTCCAGCAATGCCGGGCTG
>JBGPZS010000139.1:0-8846 GCA_041493865.1 Terriglobia bacterium | reverse complement strand
TGCTCTATTGTTGTCGATTGCATAGCTTTAGCGGAAACATGCATAACACTCTCCTTTGAATCGTCTGTTAAATTTGAATTGCATGGCCGTTATAGCGCGAGGACATCTGAGTATCTTGAAATAGCCGCTTTGAGTTTCGGCGGAACGCTGACGGGCGACAGCCCTTCGGCGCCCCGGTGGAAACAGGCTATCCTCTGTTCTCCTCGCGCTACTATCTCCTCTGCCCCGTTGGTTATTTTCCAGTACTCAAACAGCATAGTTATCTGGGTTTGGCTGAGAGATCCCAGATGCATGCGGACAATGACTTCATCAAACGCATTCAGCTCAGCCAGATACTCACAGTTGGAGTAGGTGGTTACCAGACAGAATCCTTTCTGCAACTCCTCGAGAATTTCCGGAAAATGCTCCTGCAGGAAGGACTCGCGGCACTCACCCTGCCAGGCAAAATGACTCAAAAAATAGACGTTGCCGGTCAGGTTAGTGTCTTTAAATCCTACGCTGCGCCGATGCTCGTATGCTGCCATGAATCACCAGAGTCCGAAAACCGAATCAGAAAACATTCGCCGCTTCGCTTGTCCGTCGTGTATTCCGTTCATTCACCAATATGGCCGAAATGAGAGGAGAGGTTCTGCCTGTCACGTTCGCGGAAAAAGTAGCCAGGAGATTTGCTCCGGACCGCATCAGCACCCAATGCTCCTCGTGAAGCGGCAACATTGAAAGCGGGGCTGCATCTCCGATCTCGGCCTTCTTAAGGCACTCCAACGCGGACCATACTCGAGTAGCCGCGATATCAAAATCTTCAATCGAACGGTCGCTTATCAGTTTGGCTAGCGCATAGTGCTGCTCTCCAAGCAATTCTTGCCATGAGCAAGTTACGCCAGCCACCGCCTCCAAATCACAAGCCAATAGTTGGTCGCCGGCGACCAGCATCGTCAAGTCGTCGGAGTGAGACAATGAAGCGCATTTCCGCCCCTGCAATTCGGGTCTTCCATAGGGGCGGTGATAAATTTCTGAATGGAAAGCGGTATCAACAGGCCCAGATGGCGCTACGCGATGGTTTTGATCGAGTGCTACCGTCATGGGCGAAGACGGAGCGAGTTCAGCCATCTTGCGCTGAAGGTACGGGCCCAATGTCACAGCTGACCAGGAATCAGGAGTAATTGCTTCTACGATTTTCAATTTCAGCCCCGTCCACTCTTCCAGGGCTTCTCCGTTCGCATTCACTATTCTTATGTCATAGGTCAAAGTGGAGCCCTGGTGCGATATCTCCTCAGCATTCACGTAGCAGGAATCAGGCAATTCCCGGTTGGCTGTTACAAGCCTCTGAACTTCAACGGGCACAACCCGAGCATGAGGAATGCATGCCTGGATAGCATGGATCGCGGCATCTCGAATGTCGGGCCGTCCCAATAACCAGCCGGCAGGAAGATGACGGCCAAACCAATTGCCGTTCGAGGTGCGCTTTAGCTCTGCGATACATTCTTTAGCATTGAGCCGGTGATACGCCCGGACGCAACGGAATCTGCCTGTATGAAACAGAAGCTGTGGGTACAGGTCTCGTTCGCAATCGATTGGGAGCGGGTCAGGCCTCGCGAATCCTTCCGCGGAGCTTCGCGCCACATCTTCATTTGCATTCCTGCAGGTAGCGCGCATGTGATCAACCGCAAATCCGGTAGCATCCGTCCTAATCACCAACTTGACGCCTTCATCCGTGACCAGCCCCGCCACCCGCAGCTTGATTCTTCCTTGCTGAGGCACAGAAATCGCCTGCGCAAACTCAATGGCTTCAAATATTGGCGGCTGGGCAACATTCAGCAATACGCTGGCGACCTGGGCCATGGCTTCCATTGCAACAACCGCTGGAAATAAATGCTCTTTTCCCAGTACATGGTCCACAAGATAAGGATCGCTGGACACAGAGATGTCCGAATCCACCACCAATTCAACGCCGGGATAATAAACTCGAGGCGTCTCCAGGAAGCGGAGCAAGGGCAGATCGCTTTGTGTCATCATCACCTGGCCCTGTGAAAACCGGCTGCTGACGACAAGTCTTGTCTCTTCCGGCGGCTCTTGGAGCAGGCGTCCAAGCATGTTCGTGCCGGCGTCCACCGAAATCGGCGTGACACCTTGGGCCCGCAACGATTCTATTGTTCCCAGGTTCTCTCCCATGCCCGCACCCGACCAAACAGACCATTCCAGGACCATGCATCGGCAATTTGGCTGCCGGGCCTGGATCTCTTTTACGTATGCTGCCAGCCATTCATTCGCCAAACCGTAGTGCGCTTCGCCATGAAGACCGGTGCGAGCGATGATCGATCCGAACGCAATGAAGAAACGAAGATGCTCCATCTGCAAGGCGGAAACCAGGTTTTGAGCGCCATCCAATTTCGGAGCCAATACCTCGTCGAATTGCATCTCATCCAATTCTGCCAGGCTGCATGGTGGATTGATTCCGGCCGCGTGCAACACGGCAGTGATGTCGCCAGTTTCGAGTTGCACCTTTTGGATTGCATCCTTGACCTGGTCATAGACTGTTATATCGACCGGGAGGTACCGGAAGACAATCCCGCCCGCCGCGAATCGTTTCAAGTTCTCGGCAAGTGCGTGGTCGAGTTCTGGCTTTGATCGTCCAAGCAAAACGACTTTGCAGTTGCTCTCTCGCGCGAGATGCAAAGCGCACTCAGCCCCAATGCCTTTTCCTCCCCCAGTCACCAATAGAACATCCTTATCGCTCAATACCGGCGGAGTGCTCTGCTGCGCGAGAGGCATAGCAAACAACTTTTCCTGGAACCGCCGCCCCTGGTCATCGTAATGTGCCTCAACAAATCCGGAGAGCGCCGAAACCTCCTGCAGAACCAGGTCGGCCGCGCGGATAGGGTGCGGTGGCACATTGATGACCGCTACAGATGTATCCGGCGATTCCTGGTGAAAACTGCGGCAAAATGCTGAAGCTCCCCATCCATGCTGTAAAACAACCAATGGACAGCGCTTTACCTTGGCCAAGTTCGTCGCGTGTAAGAGCAGAGACACGCTTGACTTGTTGGGCTGGAGCGGAAGCCAAACCACCACGCCTGTTCCCACTCCCCTCTCCCGCAGCTCCTGTTGAAGAAGCTGAGCGGTCTTGTGCGTGCCTGGCGCAAGAACCACCCATTCTCCAGCAGACTTAAGTGGCTTGCCTTGGCCTAGCGGTTCCTCGATGAGCGTAGAACCGAAAGCCCGGATCCAGGTATCTACGCCAGAAGGCGTCATGGAGGCAGGCCTTTGAATTGTGCCGCCGTTGTTTTGGGCCGCTCGCATCGCCTTCAATGCTTCTGCCGCCTCCGCCAGGGACACGTTCGAATAATCTGTCGGATGAGGCGGAGCTTGTATGCCTATTTTCCTCGCTGCCTCCACCACGACTTGACTTACGGTAATTGAGTTCAGGTGCAGGTCGTCTCGCAAGCGACTTGCTCCGCTGATAGCCTCCGGGGGAAGTTCGCAACGGTTAGCAACGAGCTGAATAAGCTCCGCAAGAACGTCGATATTTCCGGCGTCGCGGAGTGAAGAATGTGGCGTGGAAATTTTTCTGGGTGGCTCGCCCACTTTCCGGTCGGAAACCGGAAGTGTTTCGCACGGGTTGGCAAAGAAACTTGGAGTCCAGTCGAGAGAGAATTCTCGTCTGAACCTGCCGGCAAAGAGTTCCTGTGTTTTTACGGGAGCGCCCATCGCGAAAGCGGCAGCCACAGCTGTCAAGAAGCCCTTGAAAGAACTACCGCCACAGTCTGTCGCAACCGCTGGAGTTTGCACAAAAGAGCGGATAATATCGGTCAACACACTACCTGGCCCAACTTCAATAAATAGGTCGGTTTCGTGGCTGGATTTTTGTATCGCAGAATAAAACAGCACAGGCGCCGTCAACTGGGTCACCAACATCTGCGCGATAGCATCTTCCGGAGAGATCGCCCTACCGCTCACCGTGGAATACAGCTTCTTTTGGGGAGACTGTATCTGCTCCCTGCTCAATTGTTCCCTGAGTGAAACTTCGGCAGTCGCCATCAGAGGCGAGTGGAACGCGTGCCGGACGGGAAGGAGACTCGCCCTAAAGTGCATTTCCTTTGCACGTTCCATCACTCGGCGAACAGCCTGAGCCTCGCCTGAAACGATGGTCTGCAGAGGAGAGTTGATGCCAGCCACCACAACTGGTTCGGATTGTAGAAGCCCACTAACTACTTCCACCTCTGCAGCGATCATCGCCATTGCGCCTTCTACTGATTCTTCTATTGGGGCGCCGCAGCCGGCCATGCTTTTGCCACGGGTCTTTGCTATGCGCAGCAGCGCGGCTTCATCGAAAGCTCCGGCCCAGTGCAGGGCGACAAGCTCCCCCACGCTATGACCGATGGCAACTGCAGCCTCGATGCCAGCCTGTTGCAACAGTCTTAACCCGGCAATCTCTGTACTCACAATTGCCGGCTGGGCGATGTCCGTGGTGGCCGGTGTAGCTTGGCTTCCTGGACTATCCTGATCGTGACGTTTCGTTAAGCTGTTTTCGAACAAGTATCTCAGGCCAGGATGACGGAGCGGCAAAAGCCCACCATCCAAGTACACGGGGGAACCCTGACCGGGAAAAAGGAAGGTGATGTGCGGAGGGGCAGAAATCGGCGATGCAAAGATTCCGGCCTCGACATCAAAGATGCGTGACCCGGAGGCCAAGGCCGCATCGAGCTTTTGCAATCGTTCCTGCAACTCTTCCGGAGAGGCGGCCACGGTAGCAGCCCGCCACGCCAAGGGCATGCACCTCTCTGCAAGCGCGGCTGCAATATCCGTAAGTTCGCTGAGAGAAAGCCGTGCGGCATAAGCGCTGATCTGTCTGACTTGTCTCCTCAAACCCGAGACGTCAGGAGCAGCAAAGCAAAATAGCTCCGAGCCTTGGTGAGAATGCGCAAGTTCGGACTCGCGCCTTGTAAATGTCCGGACTTGGCTCTGCTCCGGATTTTCCAGCACGACGTGGCAGTTAATTCCCCCAAAACCCATAGCACTGACGCCCGCACGCAGAGGCTGATCGGCGGGCCAAGGTTCCGCAACCGGTATTTGGCGCAGGGCGGCACCTGCCTGTTTGAGTAACAAATGGGGATTCAAACAGCCGGTAGTCGGAGGCAGAATGCGAGTCTGCAGTGCTTTGACGGTCTTGATTAAGCCGCCCATGCCGGCTGCAGCTTTCGTATGGCCGATGATAGCCTTAAGTGAACCTACAACAGCTTGAAAGTTGTTGCCGGACTCGGCAATGGTAGCTTTGCGCGCACGTGATAAAACCTCCAGTTCAGTCGCATCGCCTACGGCCGTTCCGGTACCGTGCCCTTCAAAGAGAGAGACACTCCCAGCCCCAAACCCTGCCCGCTGATAAGCGCGCATAACCGCGAGCAGCTGGCCGTCCGCGTCGGGGCGGGTTATTCCACCCGTGCCATCGGAAGAGATACCCCAGCCGCGAATCACGGCATGGATTTTCGCTCGCTGAGAGACCGCATCCTCGTAGCGCATGAGGACAACAAAACCGCAGCCCTCGCCGGGAAGAAATCCCGTTGGATACTGGTCGAATACCCGCATTGCGCCAGACGCCAGTGCTCCCACTTTTGCAAAGCCAACCAGTTCGAAGGGGTCAAGGCTCAGATCCACTCCACCAGCCATGGCGACATCAATGTCCCCTGCGCATAGCGCCGAACAGGCTTCGGCAACGGCCAATAGCGAAGAGGCACAGGCACCATCTACCGAATAGCATCCGCCGCCTAAGTCGAAAAAATTGCAGATTCGTCCGGCAATGGTATTCGACAAGCCTCCGGCCAGAGTCTCTTCGCCCACGGGGGCAAATGGTTCTTTGAATCTGGTTTCCAGGGCATCCAGCAGTTCTTGAAGTTCAGATACTTGTTGTTTGCGCTCTGTAAGAACAGATTCCACCACGCGGCGAACATAAGGCCATCTTAACCTCAATGTGGAAGCCCGTGAAAACTCTCCAGTCAATGTATTTCCGACAATGACCCGCGTAGATTCTTTCGGAATTCCTGCCGCCTCCGGCCAACCAGCGTCGGCCAATGCCCTTGATGCCACATCGAGCGCCAGCCAGTGCGCTAAATCTGTGGCCCGAAAGCTTTCGCCGGATACACGAAAACGCACGCGGTCAAAGACGTATCCTTCAATGAACGCTGCGTGTTGTGCATAAGTCGCGTCAGGCGCGCTGCGGTCGTCGGAAAAATAATTTTCAACGCACAGACGCTCTGCAGGGATTTTTCGGAACGCCTTGCGCTGCGCCAGTACGTTTTCCCAAAGCTCGTCGGGCGTATTCGCACCTGGGTAGCAACAGGCAAGACCCACGACTGCGATTCCGGCGCTCATGCCATCTCTCTCGCCAGCACCGTGGCTGCCTGCGCGGCAATTCCCTGGTCCACTTTATGCTTCAGGTAACTTTGGGAGTACAGAGTAACTCCGCGCACCACAGACACGAGGGTAAGCGCAAAGAAAAACCCAAAGACGATATGCGCGGCCATCAGCAAGCCATAAACGGCTCCAACGGACGCTCCAAATACGAATTGTCCACGCGGCATGCACGGCGTAGTGGCTGGGTCTGTGACCATATAAAACGTGAAGAGCACAAAACTCACTCCAGTCAATGGCAGCAAGGCTCCAGTTAATGCATTCCCGAACGCATAGTGGCGAAAAACGGCTTGTGCGAAAAAGCCCATCGTCCAGCCCAGCGCCACGCAGATTCGTTTGGTGAATTTGATATTCAAGAAGCTGCCGCTGCACACGATGGCCGCTGGAAGAATCCAGCTTCCCCAGCTGTTCAAATTTTCCGTGAAATGATACGGCGGGACTATACCGACAGCCGGGAACAACAAGAGTGTGGCGGTAATCCCGAAGTTAGAGGGATTAAAGAAATGCCGGCTGGTATCCTGAATCTGGACTCTAAACAGCGACTTGGATGCAATAGCGACAGTGGTAGCGAAAACGATCGGCATAAGTCGCGTACTGGAATAGAGGAGCATGGCCACAGCCATTCCCGTTATGTGAGCAGACAGCAGAAAGTCGACTTTATTCCGCCATCCACCGGAAAAGCGTGGACTGCGGTCGCGAACGTAACAGTCCAGCAGTTCGAAGACGATTTCAAAAAGATAAGCTGTACCAGCTGCTACAAAAGGGACGATCCAGGCCTGTTCAAAGCCAAACACCGTGTGACCCAAAATATTGAAGATGGTTATGGCAATAGCAAACCGACGCAATCCTCCCAGGCGATTGGATACTGACTGTGTGCCTTTAAACGCCATGTGCTTTCCTCGCGGAAGAACCGAGCAGGATCGTATGCAAGCCCGGAGCCAGATTTAAATTCTCTTTGTGAACCGTCCCGCCGCCATCGCGCCAGTGGAGGTCAACGGAAATGGTCTGGGATGGGGATAACTGTCCCAAGCCGAAATGTAATTCGGGGCTGCGTTTCCCGGAGTGTCCGTTGCCTGCATCCACCTGCTCCACCAAAAGCTTCCGATTTGGAAGATGCAGAGTTGCAGTTGCCCCTATCGCGGAGCGGCCTCGCACTTCCGCGGAGGGATGGCCGTCAAAAACACGCGTCTGGTAATCGACTGGCTCCCCTAGAGGAAGCAAGAGATAGAGCTGTAGGAAATTACCTGCCCCTTTCGTGCCATTGTGATAAAACACCGATTCTTCCCATTGATTGGCAATGGCAAAATCCAGCAAACCGTCTCCATCTACGTCAGCTGTGGCAATGCCGCGGGTCACCTGCGGTTCAGAGAGGCCCAGTTCAGAGGAAAGATCAACAAAGCGCCCGGATCCGGAGCGGACATAGAAATGATTGTGATCGCTGCCGCTCAAATCATCTCCCGGACGAAAGTGCGGCCAGCTGTCAGGATGCCGCAGCAGATTGTCATTGCCCATGGCGATTTCGTGCAATTCCGGCCATCGGTTTATGCCGCCTTTGAGAAAACCGGCCGCTTCGATGATTTGGAGCGAACCCTCATTGTCAAAGTCACCAAAACGAATGTCCCAGGACCAGCCGTTGCGGGAAAGCCCTAACGGCTCACTGGATTCTTTGTAAGGAGCAATCCCTTTTCGCATGCGCTCAACATCGCCTGTGCTCAGAAAGACGAGATTGCTTTCCTGCAAAGCAAATTCTGACGTGATATTGCTGACCGCTATGTCGGGAATTCCATCCTCGTTCAGGTCGCCGCAATCGACGCCCATGCCCTTGAAGGAATCCCGCCCCAGCACCTTGGAGGCGGGAGTCGTAAGTGTCCGCTCCCCTATCAGGCGCTGAAAGCGAACATGACCCTGAGTGGAAATATTGTGGAGCAGCACATCTGGACCAAAATCATTGGCGATGTAGATCTCAGGAAGCATATCGCCGTCCAGATCACAGGCTGCCAACGCCAATGTCCATCCCGACGCCGCTGTACCTTCCAGTATGTGCTTTTCATCGCTGAAATTAACTGTGGGGGAATCGCCGCTGGTTGCGCTCCTCCACAGAAGAAAGCGCTTGCTGCCTCCATTGTGGCCTCTGGACATAGAGCTATGCATTTCCGCAGGAACGCTGGATTGAGCATCAAGGACGCGCGAGCCATCGGCAAAATAGTTACCGAAAATGAGGTCCGCATGGCCATCGCCATCCAGGTCGGCGGCCGTGGCCGCGTTCGTGTACCAGTCTTCAACTGATGGCAAGAGCTCGCGAGGAACAAAGCTGTTGCGCTCCAAAGCCTGTTGTCGCGAAGCCTGTGTTCGAAGAAACGCTATAGGTGAGCGACCCCAGTAGTAAACCACAATATCTATCATTCCGTCTTCATTTAGGTCTATCGGCAGGCAACCCATGGGCG
>JBGPZS010000564.1:0-2650 GCA_041493865.1 Terriglobia bacterium | reverse complement strand
CATGCGGGCGTCTGGTCAATGGAACCGGGCCTGGGACCCATTTTTTGAACTTGATCCTGTGTGGACGGATCAATTCATGGCTACTGGTATTTCGATTTATTCCAGTGGATTGATGCCCCCCAAACTGGTGGAACTCCTCAGTATCGCCTTTGATGCGTCGTTCACTCACATGTATGCCCCAGGCACGCGCCGGCACATCAGGGCCGCTCTCAGGCTGGGAGCAACGGTGGAGGAAATCATGGAAGTGTTGAAGCTGTGTGTAGTGCATGGGGTTCAGGCATGCAATCTGGGCGTACCGATCCTGGCTGAAGAACTCGGCGGGTTCGAACGCAGGAAACGTGTCAAGAACGGAGTCAGCAAGCAAGCTTGAGCGTGGCCCAAATCGGCATGGGATAACCAATCCGGAGGGTTCTCATGGTGCCAGAAATTGTAGTACTCGGAAATGAAGCGGAGATGCCCGAACACAACAAAGTGAAGGAGTTCACGTTTGGGGGCAGGACAGTGTGTGTCGCCAATGTGGAGGGTGTAATCCTTGCCGTTGATAAAGATTGTTTGCGCGGTGACGGTCCGCTCGTTCTGACTGGCAACGATGATGGCGGGAATGTCTGTCCCTCGCCCGATTGGCGCTGGACTCCCCGGACCGGCGAGGCAGGCCATGGTTCGTCCGCCCCAATCACGGTTTATCCGGTGAAGATAGAAAATAACAAGGTTGTCATTCAGTTTCAAATGGCGGACCAGGAGGCCCTCGCAGACCAAAGCGACTCCTGTATCCGATGAGACATGTTTTATGTCCGGGGAGAATACGGTTATGGATCGGCTACAAACAGACTTTGAAAACGCCTGGCAGGCTAGCTGTAAGGCAGTCGAAGGGATCGCTCTTTTACTTCTGTCTATCTTGATTGTTGGCCTGCAAACCTGCATAAAGGGCTTGACTGCCGTGTATCGCTGGGTCGATCAAAGCAGCACTTGGCTGGTGCCAGGCAAATACACAACCTGGCAATTAAATACGCAACCTGACAATAAAGAGCCGGGCATAAGACCGGTGCAGGCAGAGACAGCCGCCCCCGGATTGTGAAATCGCATCGGGGCTATTTCTTCTTGCTCCAGTCTATGACATCAGTGAGGCGGCCAGGGGTTTTGATAAGTTCTCCACTTGTAATTCCTTTTCCTTGGTGATCTTGAATTGGACAAGAGGCAGCAATTGACCCTTGCTCTTGTTCATATCTGTCGTGTTCAGATCAAGTTCGAGTGCGGAGAGGTTGTAATTCTGCGATCGGCTGTCCGTCCAGACTTCGCCGAAGGTAATGGGGCGGTTGTTTTTCCTGCAAAAATGTTGGCGGAGACCGCAAGAGTCATGCCGCCCGCTTTATGCCGCATTGCGTGTGTGAGAGCGATCATCAGGTCGAGGCTTTTCCGCAGCGGTCCCGAGTATGGCGCCGGGGCCATGCTTTCGAGAACTCCGCTTGCATGGGAGTTCTCTTCCGACCTCTGCATAGGCGCCGCAAAGCAATAGAACGATAAGCCCCACAAACACCAGCAACGCTACCAACACCGTAGTCATTGTCCCAGCCTGCTCAAACTCACCGGCCGTCATAAGCCGGTTACCTCATTGATGGTCATAGTACTTTGTCGTTCGAGGTCCGTGGAACTGGCAGGTCTTACAGTAAGCCTAGTGACGAGACGCAGTTTGCACATTTGCGGTGACGGACCAGATGAGCCGCGGTTGATGGAACCTTCCGAGTAGCTCGCTGTGGCTGGGCACGCTGACTGTCCGTTTTGCCAGTTCAATGCGGCGCCCGCTTGGTTGTAAGAATCAAACAACTGCTCTTTTGGACCAATCATGCTCCAGCGAGCTGGGAACGGTACGGAGGGCGTATGAGAAGCCATTTCAAAGTAATGCGTTTCGCCAGGCGCTGTTTTGCGTTGTCGGTGGTTGTTGCGTTGTCGTTGCCGGTGTGGGGCCAGGGTAATCAGGCAAATGAACTCGAAGCCGCGATCTGGCGGCCTGCTCCATTTGAAGGCCAGGTCATTGCACGTCCGCTCCGCGATTATGACGCAGTATTGAAGCTGGACAGCACTCCGGTGGTGACTTACCCGCCGCGGACGAAAGCCAGCAAGAAACCCCAGAAATACGACGTCGACAGAATTGGTGATCGCGGGATAGGCAAAGGGATCAATTTTTATTCTGTGCGCCAGGAACAGGAAATCGGCCGCGAGCTCTCCCAGGAGATCGAAGTGGAATCCAAGATGATCACTGACCCGGTGGTCACCTCCTATATCGAGCGGCTGGGACAGCGGCTTGTGAGTCACTCAGACGCTACAATGCCATTTGTCATAAAAGTCCTGGATAGCGATGCGATCAACGCATTTGCCCTGCCCGGTGGTTATTTCTATATCAACTCAGGTCTCATTCTGGCCGCCGACAACGAAGCTGAGCTGGCGGCCGTGATGGCGCATGAGATAGCCCATGTGGCGGCAAGACATGCAACCAAGAACCTCACCAAGTCACAGATATGGGGCTTTGCTTCTATGGCCCTAACCGTCGTCGGCGGGCCGGCAGGGGTCATCATTCATCAGGTTGCTGACATCGCTGTGCCTATGACCTTTCTCAAGTTTGGACGCAACGAAGAACGCGAAGCCGATCTGCTTG
>JBGPZS010000323.1:0-4995 GCA_041493865.1 Terriglobia bacterium | reverse complement strand
TGTCTGCTGATTGCAGCGCATTCCAAACGCAAGCTCCTTGCCCCGATTGGATTGGCCGTGGCGGCGTCTCTATTTCTGGCGTTTGCCCCCGAGGCCTCCATTGATCGCTACAAATCAATTCCCACGGCTACGCAGACGGATGCCTCCGCGATCGGACGCATTCAGGCATGGGAAACGGCCGTGGAGATGGTGAAGGCGCACCCGATATTCGGAGTGGGCCTGCGCAATTTTGAAGTCACATTCCTCGATTATTCCAGCTACGAGCCGCGCGCCCCGCACAACGCTTTTGTAGCGCTGACCGCGGAATCCGGCATTCCTTCCTGCCTGCTCTTTATTAGCTTGATCCTGGGCGCCAGCGGGGCCTGCTGGCTCAATTGGCGAAGATTGCGTAACAGCCCGGAGAACCGGCTCCTTGCTACGTATTGTCTGATCGTTCATGCAGCTTTGCTGGTCTACCTGGTGCCCAACTTCTTCATTAACCGTCAGGACTTCGACCTGATGTATCACCTGGTGGGGCTAAGTGCGGGGATAAGTTTGGTGGTCAGGCAAAGAATGTCCGCGGCACGCTCCACCGTTGCCGCGGCGAGCTTCGAGGCGGCCCTGGCACAAGATGGGTATCAGGTGGCAACACAATGAGACGCGCACGGATCATTCATGTTCTGCACCGGATGGGCGCAGGAGGAACCGAACTGGCCCTGCGCAGGGTGGTGGCCGGCCTGGACCCGGAACGCTTTGAGCACACTATCTGCACGGTGGCTCCGGTGCCGGAAAGTGAACTTTCGGGAGACGTTCGCTTTGTGAGTCTGGAACGCACAGGCACGAAGACCGGCTCGCTGGTGGCTGATCTGTCTCGTCTGTTCCTGCGCAAGCGTCCGGATATTGTCCATTCGCGGAACTGGGGCGCAATCGAGGCAGTCGTGGCGGGCAAATTGGCGCGCGTGCCGCGAGTGATCCACAGTGAACACGGCCGTGACATTCATACGATGAACGGTGATCCCTGGCGGCGTCGTGTATTTCGCCGCTTCTGCTATTCGCTGGCAGACGAAGTATTTGCCGTTTCCCGCGAATTGCGGGAGCACTATGCGAAGCAAGTCGGCGTTTCTCCCACCCGGCTGAACGTAATACCTAACGGTGTGGACATCGATAGATTTCATCCCAGTGCATCATCGCGCCATCGGTTACGCGGGCAGATTGGCGCCGCTGATGGAGAAATTGTCCTGGGCACAGTTGGGCGGCTTGATCCGGTCAAGGACCATGCCACCCTCCTGCTGGCTGCCGAGCAGCTGATCGCCGGTGGAATGCCTTTGCGGATTGTGATTGTTGGAGACGGCCCGGGGAGAGATCAATTGCGACATGCTGTCGAGTCCAGCCCGTTCCTTCGCAATCGAGTTACTCTTGCCGGAGAGTCGACACATCCCGAGTCCTGGCTCAACAGCTTCGACGTGTTTGTCCTGTCCTCGCTTTCCGAGGGCATGTCGAACACAATCCTGGAGGCAATGGCGACGGAACTGCCGTCTGTAGTCACATCTGTAGGAGCAAATCCTGACCTTGTCGAAGACGGTAAGACCGGCTTTCTCGTCAATCCGAAAGATGTTGCGGGCCTGGCCGATCGCGTTCTTATACTGGCGGAAGATCGCGGCCTTCGTTCCCGGCTGGGCAAGCAGGCGCGGCGAAAGGTTGAAACGGAGTTCAGCCTGCAACGCATGCTGGAAAACTACTCACGCTTGTATACCGTCCGCACGGCACAACGACGTCTGGTGGGAACGGCCCTGGGCAGGGCATAAGGGAATTCATGGCAATCACTGGAATCGCGGTCACAAGAAACGCCGAGCAGCTCCGGCCTGATCAAATCAAGCCGATGCTGGCGGCCGCGCGCATGTCCGAAAGCGCGGGCGTGGAATGTGGCGCAGCGCCGCAGGCACAGCTGGGCGCTACTTCCGAAGCCGGTACAACCTCGCTCTGGTCCTCGGCGGAATTGGTAGTTGCTGCTGACACCGGCCTGGTTGATCTCAAGAACCTTGATCTCAACCCGGCAAGCGGTCAGAGGACGGATCGATCCATTGCTGAGGCTCGATCAATGGCTGAGGTCATTGGCAGACTTTATCTTCAACATGGACCCGAATGCCTGAAGAAACTACGCGGCTCCTTCTCGCTGGCCATCTGGGATAAACGGACCCAGGCCATGCTCCTGGCGGTCGACCGCTTTGCCGTAAAGCCACTCACGTACTACGCCGATGAGTCACAGCTCGTTTTTGCCTCCCAGCCGAGAAGCATTTTTGCCGGCGGTCGCGTGGAAAGAAAGGTGAATGCGCCCGCCATCGCATCGTTTCTCAACTTCAGCGTGGTACCGGCGCCGGAGAGCGCGTTTCAATCGTTGACCAAGCTGCCTCCCGGGTGTTTCCTGCTGTGGAAGGAAGGATCAAGTCAGCTCCACCGCTATTGGGACCTGGAGTATACGGAATCGCAAAAAAAGAACGAGCAAGAGCTTGCCCAAGAACTGCTTTCCTCCATGTCAGACGCTGTGCGCCTCTACTCTGAAGACGTGGCCAACAATCGGCTGGGTTGCTTTTTGAGTGGCGGTACTGACAGCAGCTCCGTCCTTGGCTTGCTCAGCCGGCACAAAGGCAATGCGATCAATGCTTTTTCAATCGGCTTTTCCGAAGAGAGGTTCAACGAACTGGAATACGCCCGTATGGCGGCCCGCACATTCCAGGCACGCCATTCCATTGCCGTTTTGACGCCGGAAGAGACGTTTGCGGACATTGCCGTAATTGCCGGAGCCTATGACGAACCCTTTGGCAACGCCTCCGTACTGCCCACCTACGCCTGCCTCAAGATGGCACGCCGGGAAGGCGTTGGGGTCATGCTGGCCGGAGACGGAGGTGATGAGCTCTTCGGCGGCAACGAACGCTATCGCACCGAACGTATTTTCGGGCTCTATCACGACATTCCTGAAGGCCTGCGCCGTTACCTGATCGAGCCCATTGCGTTCGGGCTGCCGGCGGTGGGGCCGCTTGGCAAGGTGCGACGTTACATCGGACACACCAGGACACCCAATCCAGATCGCTATTTCCAGTGGCTGCTTTTGCAGCGGTTCCCTCATGACAAGATTCTGGGTCCCGGGATTGAGCTCATGAACGGTCACAGCGACCTCCTGGCCATACCTCGGCAGCACTATCGCCAGGCCCCTGCCAGCTCAGAGCTGAACCGGCTGCTCTACATCGACATCAAGATGACGCTGGGCGACAATGATCTCCCCAAAGTTGTGCGCGCGGCCGAACTCGCCGGTGTCGACGTGCGCTTCCCGCTGCTCGACCATCCGCTGGCGGACTTTTCCGGCCGGCTTGCGGCCAGCTTCAAAGTGCACGGTCTGGAGAAACGGTACCTTTTCAAGAAAGCGACGGCGGGCTTGCTGCCCAAGGCAATCCTCGCCAAGAAGAAACATGGATTTGGTCTGCCGATTGGGCTGTGGCTGAAACAGCATCCTCTGTGGCGCGGATTGGCCGAGGATGTCCTGTTGGATCCGCGGACTTATCAACGGGGCTACTTCCAGCGCCGTTTTGTAGAGGAGCTCTTCCGCATGATGGACGCGGACCAGTCTACATACTACGGCGACTTGCTCTGGCTTTTTCTCATGGCCGAACTCTGGCACAGAAACCACGTTGAGGGGGTGCCCGCGTGAAGATTGTTCTGTACCAGGATTGGAGAGAACTGGAGCAGTTCCACGAGCATTGGACGCAGCTCCTCAAGCAGAGCACCAGCGATACGTTCTTCCTTACCTGGGAATGGATTTCGAGCTGGTGGAACGCATACGGGCAGGACAAGCGGCCTTTCGTTCTGGCGGCTTGGGAGGAAAACAGACTCGTCGGGTTGGCTCCCCTGTACAGCGAACGAGTAAGGCGCGGCGGCCGCTCGTGGAAGCGTCTGCGCTTTGTGGGCGATGGTTCGAACGATTCCGATTACCTTGATTGTTTCGCTGAGTCCGGCAGGGAACATGAGTTTGCCGGAGCAGTGCTCAAGTATCTGCAAGGGCACGGGCATTTGTGGGACTACCTGGAGCTGCATGGCCCGGTCGAGTCTTCGCCGATTGCTGGCGCAATGACTTCTCTGCTGGAAGCCGGGAAATGGTCTTTTGCCGTTGAAGAGGTTCCATGCCTTGCATTGAAGCTTCCCCGAACCTGGAATGACTATCTGCAGACCTTGAAGCCGCGCTCCCGCTCGAAGGTACGGTCGGGTCTTTCCTTTGTGCAAGACCAGCTCAAATTGTCGCCCGTGGAATGTACGACAGAGCAACAACTCACCGCGTGGTTACCGATCTTCTTCGGGCTACACGGCAAAAGGTGGCAGAGCAAGGGCCAGTCTGGCGTTTTCCATGGCGAGGCCAAACGCAAGTTTTATGCGGAGATGTCGCGGGCCGCGCTGAAGGCCGGCGTTCTCAGCTTCCATCGCCTGGACTGGGGTGAGCGCCCGATTGCCTTTCAATATGGTTTCTCTTACGGCCGACGCTTCTTGCTTCTGCAGGAGGCGTATGAGCCGGCATTCGAGCACCTGCGGCCGGGACTGGCCCTGCGGGCCGCACGATTGAAGGAGATGATCACCAGTGGGGTCGAGGAGTATGACTTCCTGGCCGGTGTTGCGCAGCACAAGCTTGAATGGGGCGCTGATCCGAAGCGCGCAGTCAAGATTTGCGTTGCGTCGTCAAGCCGCGCAGCTACCGTGTTCCTGAAAGCACCAGCGGCCCGAAGGGAAATGAAGGAGCGCCTGCGCAAAGTGGTCCCGCAGCCGGTTCTGGCTTGGCGGCGAAAGCTCCGGACCAAAGTGGAGCGTCGCGACGACAACGCACCGCGCCTCTCGAACCCCGTCAAGTCTGCTGCCGCAGCAATCTATGCCTCCACGCCGCTGCGCCATGCCGGCAAATGGATCGCCGATCACTACCATCGGGGACAGCATGGGCTTTCCATCGTGTCCCGCAGATCTCCTGCTTGTCAGGTGTTC
>JBGPZS010000541.1:0-2873 GCA_041493865.1 Terriglobia bacterium | reverse complement strand
CCCATGAACAGAAATTTCATACATACATTGACTGCCACGCTTGTGATTGCCGGTGGTTTGGCTCTCAACGCACCCAAAGCAAGCGCGCAGCATACGGCTGCCCCGAGCGCGGCTGCACCGAGCGCGGCTACTGCGTCCGCAACAGAACCGGCCAAGACCGCGGAGCAGGCTTTCAAGAACATTCAGGTGTTGAAAAGCATGCCGGCCGACCAGGTGCAGCCGGCCATGCAGTTCATCAGCAATTCCCTTGGGGTAGAGTGCGAGTTCTGCCACTTGCAAAATGCGTTCGATAAAGATGACAAGAAGCCCAAACAGACGGCGCGCAAGATGATCGAAATGCAGATGGCCATCAACCGCGACAGTTTTAAGGGGCGGCCCGAAGTGACGTGCTTCTCCTGCCATCGCGGCGCTCACGATCCCGTTGGCGTGCCCATCATCGCCGATGATGAGCCCAAGCGGCCTGAGCCCGCCAAGGCGGAAGCTGCTCCGCCGACGCTGCCCACGGCCGATCAGATCATCGACAAGTACATACAGGCAGTGGGCGGCGCCGAGACTTTGCAGAAGACTACCAGCCGAATTCAAAAAGGGACGATCAACTTCGGTGGGCAGCAGTTTCCGGTGGAAGTCCTGGCCAAGCCCCGAACCAGCGCATCTCCACGGTGCATACGCCGAACGGCGACAACATCACGGCCTTTGACGGTCACGCTGGATGGCTGGGCAATCCCGGTGGAAGGCCGCCGCGCGAGATGACCGCTCAGGAAAATGACGCGATCAGCTTTGATGCCACATTCTACCTGCCCTTGGAAATCAAGAAAATGTTTACCCAGTTCCGCGTGCGTCCGGCGGAGAAGATTGGCGATCACGAGGTGTTGCAGGTGATCGGCGCCAAAGAAGGAAAGCCGCCGCTGCGCTTCTTTTTTGACAAAGAATCGGGCCTTCTGGTGCGCACCATCCGTTATGCGGACACCCCTCTGGGACGCAATCCCACGCAGGTGGACTACGCCGACTATCGCAGCCAAGGCGGCGTAAAGCTTCCGTTCCAATGGACAATTGCGCGTCCTCTGGGCCGGTTCACGATCCAGGTGACGGAAATGCAGCAGAACGTGCCGATTGAGAACGCGAGATTTGCCAAACCTGCTGCCCCCGCGCCGGCGCCGGAGGAGCGGAAAGCGCCCGCGGCAAAGTAAACGTCTAACACAGAGATGAGAAGAAGTATCGCCGCACTTCCGCGGATTTATGCAAACAAACCCAGCCAGTCTGCGGGGCCTGCGGCGAATTTCCTTCAACCTTATATGCAACACCCTGCCTTGAGATTTGCCGATCTCACATGGCGGCTGTGCGCATAGCCCCGAGAATGCGGCCTTTTCTCCTCCAACCCGTTGCAATTAAAGCACCTATTACCTCAGTAATCTTATTTTTCCTGCTTTTCAGGCATACACTGCCGAGTTATGAGCATTGGAAGCCGTATTCTTGTCTTGCTTTTGCTGGCTGCAAGCCTGGGAGCTTCATCTGAAGCCAAGCAGCTGGCAGTAATAGTCGACAAGACGAACAATCTCGGAGGACTGTCCGCGTCTGATCTGACCAAGGTGTTTAAGTTTGACAGCCACAAGTGGCCAGATGGACGTCCGGTAATCCTTGTTCTCCGCGATCCTTCCACTCCGGAAATGCAGACTGCGATCCAGAAGCTTTACCACATGCAGCCCGACGAATTTAAGGCGCTGCTGGCGGCACACCAGAGCGGCGTCATTATCGTTCGCTCGGAAGAAGAGCTTTTGAAATCGGTGGAATCCATTCCCGGCGCGGTTGGTTTGGTCGACGTTTATTCCATCAATGGCCGTGTCAACGTCCTGAAAGTTGACGGCAAGCTCCCGCTGGAGCAGGGATATTTCCTCAAGGGCAATTAGCCAAGCCTGCCGTGCGCGCCACTGCAATCGCCGGCAGCAGCAACAAAAGGAGTCATAGATGTTGTCACCCAAGTTCCGTGTTTTAGCCATTTCGCTCCTCGCATTCGGGCTCCGGGCCTTTGCGCACGACACGCCCACGGGCATGCACATCTCCACCAAATCGCCGCAGGCGCACGCTTTCTTTGAAGCCGGCGTGCAAAAAATGGAGATGCTGCACATTGAAGACGGCCTGGACAACCTGCGCAACGCCGTAAAGGCCGATCCGCAATTCGCCCTGGGACACATTTTCCTCACTTTCTTTTCGCAGGACCCCACCGAGCAGATGGCCGAGCGTGAAAAAGCCCTGGCCGCGCGCGCTTCCGCCAATGCGGAAGAGAAGCTGATCATCGATTGGCTGGCCAACGCCAGCCAGGCCCGCTGGATCCCCGCCATCCAGGCCATGAATGAAGCGCTCGATAGTTACCCGCGTGACAAACACCTGCACTGGCTGGCCGGATGGTGGCTCATCCTGGGCCAGAACCAGCCGCAGCGCGCCGTCGTGATGTTTGAGCGCGTCATGCAGATCGACCCCAAATTTGCCGATGCCTATAACGAAGCCGCTTATTGCTACGCCAAGCAGGGCAACTTTGACAAGGCCTTTGCCGATATCAAGCGCTACACCGAACTCGTTCCCAATGAGCCCAACCCGCAAGATACTTTCGCGGAAATCTCGCGCATGGCCGGACGCTTCGAAGACGCGCTCACGCACTACCGCATGTCGCTCAAGATCGATCCCACGTTCCATGAGTCGCAACTCGGCCTGGGCGATACCTATGCCCTGATGGGCGAACAAGCCAAGGCCCGCGCCGAATACACCAAGGCCATTGCCACCGGATCGCCGGTGCAGAAAGTCCTCTGGTCACTGCAGGCCGCCGCAACTTACGTGCGTGAAGGCGACCTGGCCGCCGCTGATAAGGCCTTCGACGCCGT
>JBGPZS010000147.1:0-8491 GCA_041493865.1 Terriglobia bacterium | reverse complement strand
TAGACCGGAAGACACGGGCGCTGTGAGGGTTGCAACGAGCGCAACGTTAGCCATCCTGCTCTTTCACCTCACCAAGAACCTAGAAAGACTGCGGCAGCTAAATCACCTGGGCAAGTAAGCCAGACGAGCGGAACTTACGCGCGCGTGATCATTCGACGGAGGCTATTCGCTCTGCCCTGTACTGTCAACAGATTTCAAATCTTAGAAAGTAAAATTTCGTCAGCGGCAGATTGGCACAACAAGAATTCCCGAAGTGGAAGCATGATTCTCATTTTGGGATTTTAGCAATAGCACCAGTTTCGGTGCGAACCCAGAGGTCCATGAGTGTAACAAGTGTGAATAAAAATGCATTCAGGCCTGCAAGCTAGTGCCTGGTCGGTCTTCGATCTAAGGTCTCGTTTCTGCCGTGCTGCTTCGTTTAGCCGACAGCGCTTCAGTGAACCACATGAGCTCGTCAAAGAACTCCTTGGCCCGATGCGTGAACGCGGGGTTGGTTGGATTGCCTTCGGGGTCAAACGACTCCTGCACTCGCGCAACCATCAGGCTGGCTGGAATGGGCACGCCACCCAAGTGCAAAACGACCTGACGCAGCCCGTTCAGGCAGAGGATACCACCAGTTTCGACAGCGGAAACGGTGATGATCCCGAATGGCTTACGCTTGTATTCCGGCTTCAGGTAATCCAGGGCGTTCTTGAGCACGCCGGGATAGCCGCCGCTGTATTCCGGAGTCACAATCACGATTGCGGCGGCTTGATTGATCTTGACGCTGAACTCCAGGACGCTGGCAGGCGCGTCGTCACGGAACCTGAGCCGCTCTTCCATCATCGGCAGGTCCAGCTCCTGCAAATCCAGCAACTCAGTGCGCACCCGGTCCAGATGTCTTAGCCAGTCGAGAGCAAACTGAGCGACCTTGACGCTCTCTCTGTTTCGCCGGGTACTGCCAAGAATGATCGGGATGAAGTACATGATGCGTGTCTTTCCGGATCCGGGGTAATGAATGGAGCACCCTACAATAAATGATCGCGTATAGGCATGTCTTCATTGGCGTTATTCAAAGTTAAAAATTTCTAATTCGCCCCATGTCTGGGAGGCAGTGAGAAATCCGCCAGAAGACGGGTCCTGTGGGAACGAAAATCGGAATGCCTAAGCCCTTGATTCCTAATTAGTTCGAGGCGAGTATCCAGCCAGACAACGATTCTTAATGCAACAAATCCAGAATTCCCGCGTTCAACGTATTGAATGCAGTGGCAATTTGAACAAAACGCCTGACATTTTGTGTCACAGGTTTTGTGGGAATTTATGAAACGAAGTCAGGCCGATTACCACTATTCACAGTAACGAAGGTACTGGGACTGACGGCCTGGTTACCTGGAACAAGCCCAGGGATGAGCCGAAAGTTGCTGATGAGGGTGGTTGAAAAACCTCCTCAAAATCGAAAGCAACAGCCGGGAGGAGATTGTGACGATCTTAGACGCTTTGTTCGGATGCTGGCATAAACGCATCAGTTTCCCCCAGACCAGCAAACGGGGACAGCGCCGCTGTGAGGCCGCGACACATACAGGAACGTACGTTGTGTGCCTTGACTGTGGTACCGAGTTCGCTTACGACTGGACGAAGATGCGCATTCTCTCCCCCAGCGAGACGCAGCCTTTTGCCCGTGCACGTGTGGAAGCTGAGGCAAACGGCTAGGAAATCAGGGAGAGGTTAGGGCCATGAAAAGGCAGTGGTGGTTCCGAGCAGCCAAATCGACGGCTTCAGTGTTTGGCTATTTTTGGTACAACGGCAACATTCATTCGGTGGTAGCCAGAGTTCTCTCGTAACCTCCGCGGGTCTGGGTAACCGGCGGAGGCCAACCGCTTATGTTCGGGCCAGCATCTTCATCCTCTGTAAGTTCCGCAATTCCCCCGCTGTGAGGCCCCGATGTTTCACTTTACCCGTACCCTTGCTCTCCTTGCATTGTCTTTTATCAGCACCTGGGCTCTTGCTCAGGTTACTTTCAACTGAGACGCTCATTCCATCTGGTGATACCAGCAGTCAAGGCATCGTTACCGCCGATTTCAACAACGATGGCATTCTTGACCTGCTGACGGTGAATTCCGGCAGCCTCTCGTTCTATAAGGGACTGGGAGGAGCGAAGTACGCGGCTGCTCTAAAGCAAACTTTTCTCGGCGGTGGCGGCCCAGTGGTGGCCGCGGATTTCAGCCGTCATGGAACGCCGGATCTCGCGATTATCCCTCCGGCCGGGCTCTCCGGCACGCATGTCGTCGTGCTCATCGGCAATAACAACGGAACGTTCAAGCAAGGCACAAACATCAATATCGGCGGCGTGCCCCAGTCCATCACGCTGGCCGATTTCACCGGAGACCATCTGCCTGACATTGCCGTCTCTGCCTGCCCGGCTACGGGCCCCGGGCCTTGCTTTACCAAAGTCTTCAGCGGCCTGGGGAACGGCACGTTCTCGCTGACGGCAACGCTGCAAGACGGCGGCGGCCAGATCGTTGCCGGCGATTTCAACGCCGATGGCCACCAGAACCTCGCCGTGGTTGCCGGTAATGTCATCGCCCTCTACGTCGCTGGGATTTCTGCAAGCCTTCGGATCGCCGCATAGTGTGTCAAACGGTTTCGCCGTTGGCCAATTAGCCCGGATGTCGCGGCCTACGGCGCCAGATGATCAGCGTCAGCAACTGAGCCCACCGACGTGGGCTGCTCCATTTCCAGGACCGCTACCCATTCTGCTTTGCTTCGTGCCAGAAACACGATCTTCCCGTGGAGAAATTCCGCCGCCAGTTCGGGAGACACATCGCGGTGGGAGCCAAAGTAGCGGCGGTTGAGCTGTTCCCATCGGTCGGAACGAATCCAGGGTGACATTTCATACTTGGTCGAGAACAGGTATGCCACCTGGTACTGCGAGCGCATCTGTCGCGCCTTGAATATCTCTTCTACCGTGAAATCCTGTACCCGGACCAGCGGAAATGGCTGTTGCACGTATCCTAAATACGGCCGGGTGAGTTCGTCGGTTGCCGGCCAGGCTGTGAGGATGGTGGAATTCTGCTCGTGCTGCTCCAGGAACTTCGCCGCTCGCTCGTGTAACTCGATAAAATCCTTGTAGGTCAGGTTGTCCTCAGGCGCGATCCGGTAAGGCGGATCAAAAAAGAGCCCCAGGACGAATACGATCACCATCACCGCCGCGGGCCATTCCCAGCGGGCGATGCGGCGGTGCAAGGTTGACATCCCGATCATGATCACCAGCGGATAAGCGGGCAGTAAATAGCGCGTGAGCAGAGCGCCGCCCAGCAGCGAAAATGTGACCAGGTGCGCCAGCATGATCAGCGCAAACTGGAGTTGTACGGGAACGGCGATTCGCGGGCGGTCCCCGGAAGGGTCTTTGACCGGCTGAAAGAACATTGCCACCGCGGTGGCTGCGGTGAGCGCCAGCATGTTCATGATGCCGAATAGCTGCCAGGTCCGCTGGGCCAGCGCCAGCAGGAAGCGCAGCGGATTCAGCGCCTGGGTCACGTTGTACTGGTAGAAGTCGGCGTTGCCAAAAAACCTTCCGGTGGCGTGATGATGATAGGCCAGCCAGAACAGCAGCGGGGCAACGGGAACCAAGGCAATCGTCATGCGCCGGAGCCGGCTGCGGCCGCTATCTTCGCGCGCCTGCAGAAGTTCCCAAAGCGCAAATGCCAGAGGAGTGATGACAGCGGTTTCCTTGCTCAAGACGGCCAGGCAAAAAACAAGCTGGCTGGGCCAGACACGGCGCTCAATGTAAAGCCTGATTCCCCAAAGCGTGAACGCGGCGGCCGCAATGTCCGCATGCGCCAAAGAGCTCTGCACAAAGAAGATCGGGTAGACCGCGGTGGCAATGGTTGTGGCTACAGCCACGCCTGTTCCGATCAGGCGCCGCGCCAGCAGAAAGACGTTGGCCAGCGCGAGGGACGCCAGTAGAAGCATGGCCACGCGCGCAACAGCAGGCTTCCATCCACCGAGCGTGAACCACAGTGCCAGGTAGGCCGCGGAAAGCGGGGGATGTCCTGTATCGATCGTCGTCCTGGGGACCAGCGTGTGGAAATGCGCCAGGTCATAGGCGGCGGGAACATAGAAGCCGGCTTCGTCCCAGAAAAAGGGCAAGCGCAAGAGCGGAGCGTGCAGCAGCAGGACCGCGACAAAGATCATCGGAAAAACGCGCGCAAATGATAGTTGCGGCAGCCGGGTGGTGTGCGGCGTGATCAATTGCCTCTGGTTCTCATGAAAGCGCGGGGATTCTTGTGCAAATCTTTTAGCCCTAATTGATCTGTCCGTGCTGTGCGGTCATACCGGGATCGAGCTTGATTTCTCCGAACGTGCCTTCGTACTGGCGCACGTTCTGCTCCAGGATGGTCAACAGCGCCTTGGCTTGTTGCGGGCTGAGATAGATTCCCTGAAAATTTTGCACTTCCACTTCTTGCGCGGTCACCGGTTGCAAGCGTCCGAATATCAGCAGGAAGTCCCATACGCTCACGCGGATCTGTATTGAATTGGCATAGCTATCACGGTAATCGGCCGCATTGACCAGCCGGATGTTGGGCTGCTGGGGAATAGACATGTTGTGGCTCTCCTCGGAGTAAACTTTCACCATAACAGAAGTGGGGTGAGCGCGGAAAGCGCCGAGATCACCAGTTGCGCAGTCCTGCCACGGGGTTCCAGGTCATTTATAATGCTCGCTCCTTGCGGCCATTTCTTTTCGAGGGCTATCTTTTTTCGAGGCGATCTTTCGAGGCGATCTATGGATACAGGCATTGTGGACGTTCATGCGCGTGAAATTCTTGATTCTCGCGGCAATCCAACGGTGGAAGCCGAGGTCACTCTGGGTGATGGATCGGTCGGCCGCGCCGCTGTCCCCAGTGGCGCCTCCACCGGCGAGCACGAGGCGGTCGAGCTTCGTGATGGCGACCAGCACCGCTATCTGGGCAAAGGCGTGCAGAACGCGGTGAGCAACGTCAACATCAGGATCGCCGATGCTCTGCACGGCCTGGACGCCGTCGACCAGCGTCGTATCGACGACACCATGATCGAGCTTGATGGCACGCCCAACAAAGCCAAGCTCGGCGCCAACGCCATCCTTGCGGTTTCCATGGCCTGTGCCCGCGCCGGCGCCAACGCAATGAAAACCCCGCTGTACCGCTATCTGGGCGGCGTGAGCGCCAGCATTTTGCCGGTCCCCATGATGAACATTCTTAATGGCGGCGCACATGCTGATAGCAACGTCGATTTTCAGGAATTCATGGCCATGCCTGTGGGGGCGGAAACCTTTTCTGAAGCGCTGCAGTGGGGCGCGGAAGTTTTCCATACACTCAAGGCTGTCCTGAAGAAACGAGGATACAACACCGCTGTCGGTGACGAAGGCGGGTTTGCCCCATCGCTCAAAGCCAATGTGGAAGCCATTGAGCTGATCCTGCAAGCCATACAGGAGGCGGGTTTCCGCGAGGGCCGTGACATTGCCATCGCTCTTGACCCCGCTGCCAGCGAATTCTTCGACAAATCTTCCGGTAAGTACGTTTTCACCAAGTCGGACAAGTCGTCCAAGTCACCGGAAGAAATGGTGCGCTTCTGGTCTGACTGGGCGCGGCAATATCCCATCGTTTCCATTGAGGATGGACTCGCCGAAGATGATTGGAAAGGCTGGCGGCTGCTGACCGACGAACTGGGCGACAAAATCCAGCTTGTGGGCGATGACCTCTTCGTCACCAACACGGAACGTCTCAGCCGCGGCATTGACGAAGGCATTGCCAATTCCATTCTTATCAAGGTCAATCAGATCGGCAGCGTCAGTGAGACCCTTGACGCCATCGACATGGCACGGCGCAACGCATACACTGCGGTGATTTCGCACCGTTCCGGCGAGACCGAAGACACGTTCATTGCCGATCTTGCGGTGGCCACTGGGACCGGCCAGATCAAGACCGGGTCTGCTTCACGCACGGACCGCATCGCGAAATACAACCAGCTCCTGCGCATCGAAGAGGAATTGGATGAAGGGGCGCGGTTTCTGGGCCTGGAAGCGCTCAACTGCGAAGCCGGTATTAACAAGACAGGCACTTAGGTAAGTTGCACTCGGTCCTCCGTGGCGTAGACTAGGTACTCACACTTCCGGAAAATACCGGACCAGGAGATGAGTATGCGATATCTGACGCTAGTGGCCATGTTCGCGATGTTGATCCTTGGCCGGCCTAAGAGTTCCAGCGCTGTAGCAATGGATAATTACCCTCCAGGAACTTACCAACAAAGTTGCAAGAACATCAACATGCGCGGCGACGACCTGCGGGCGCGCTGCAGGGACAATCGCGGGCATTACCATGACACTGCACTGGATGGCGCAGACCGCTGCTGGGGCGATATCTCCAACAACGACGGCAATCTGGTCTGCAACAGGAATGGCACGTTGCCGGCGGGCTCGTACACGCAGACATGCAGGGACGTCAGGACGCGCTACAACGTGCTCCATGCGCGGTGCCAGACGCGCGATGGCCAATGGGTAGATACCGCGCTCGAGTCGTTCGCCCGTTGCGGCGGCGAAATCACAAACGAAAATGGACACCTCCGATGTGGCGGCTATCGCGGCGGCGATAGAGATCGCGACCGCGACGGAGACAGAGATCGCGGCCACGGACCGCGCGGGTCTTATTCGGAGACATGCCGGAATATCGAGGCGCGAGGCGACTCGCTTCGTGCGCTATGCCAAACCATGAGCGGGCGCTGGAATGAAACCTCGCTCAACGACGTTGATCGCTGCGTCGGCGATATCGTGAACGATGATGGCCGGCTCGAGTGTACGCGGAGAGGCGGCAGGCTTGTGCCCGCCGGCAGCTTCGCGCAAACCTGCCGCAACGTCTATGTCCGTGGCGACCATCTTCGCGCCATGTGTCAGGACCGCGGCGGACGCTGGGTTTGGAGCGAACTGAATGACTGGGACGATTGCCGCCGCGGCATTCAGAATAATGACGGACGTCTCCGTTGTGCCCGGTAAGAGGTAGAAACAGAACCAATGATCTTGAGAGGAGTCCGTTCGTGGACTCCTCTCTTTGTGTTTGCGACTCAGTCTCTTTCGCGAAGTCCCATCATGCCTGGCTGTCCACCGCTGTCGCCTTCGTGCATCTTCTCCCATTGCTGCTGCGTCAGAGGCTGAATCGGCTCCAGCTTTTTCTTTTGCAGTCCGGAATTGATGCCGGGCAATTGTTTGGCTGTGAGTTGATCGAACTCCTTGATCACGTCGTCCAGCTCGCGGCCCAGCGCGTCTGTGCGTTCCACTTGTGAGTTCGTGGGTTTGCCGTCATAGCTGTTTACGTCGCCATACACGCCGGTCAGATATTCGCGGATACGCTCTTCACCCGTGATGGCGCCGCCTTCCTTGGTGGCCACAATCTTTGAGCGCAGCGCGTCCACCTGTTGCGAGAACTGTTGCACGCTGTTGCGCAAAGCATCGCTGGCCGGCAGTTTGGCGGCGCGGGCTGCGGCGGTGTCGCGCAGGTTCACCATGGAGTCCACGGCAAAGCTCATGCGCCCCAGCATCGCATAGAGCTTCATGGACAGCTCAAATTGTTCGCGGCGGTCCTGCTCGTTATAGGTGGCGCGCGGATCAAGCACCAGCTTGAGCTTTGAGGTGTAAACTTTGTCGCCTTTCGTCATCCTCACCGTATAGGTTCCCGGCAGGACGCGCGGGCCCGTGGCGGCGCCGAACGCCGCGCTGGCCGCCGCCGGCACGGTAGGCGGCTTCAGGCGCATGGACCATGTTGCTCGATTCAGTCCGCGGTGCTTGCTGCCTGCGATGGTATCCACCACTTTTCCGGCGGGGTCAAGAATTTCGATCTTCATGTCGCCAAAGATGTGGCGGCCCTTCTGGTAGTACGTGATGAAGGCGTCCGTCGTGCGGCTGGGGCCGGAGAACGTGGCGTCGCCTTCCGGCCAGCCGCCGTTGGAATTGAGGTACTGAATGCTGGCGGAATCCAGCAGAACGGCGTCCTTGGTCATCAGGTCAGGAGTGAGTGCACGCAGTGACGAAATGTCGTCAATGATCCAGATGCCGCGGCCGTGTGTGGCCAGCACCAGGTCAGATTCGCGCAGCTGGACCACAATATCGCGCACCGCGGCGGCAGGGAACCCGCTGCCCTTGTATTGCGCCCACTGCTTGCCGCCGTCAATGGAGATCCACAGGCCGAACTCGGTGCCCAGGAAAAGCAGGCTGGGATCAACCGTGTCTTCAGTAATGACGTGCGCGTATCCGGTAACGCCGCTGCCATCGCTGACCAGCGGCGCCCACGTGTTTCCGAAATCAGTTGTCTTGTAAACGTACGGCTTCATATCGCCGAACGTGTGGCGGTCGAACGTGGCATACGCCGTGCCTTCGTTGAAGCGGCTGGCAATCACCGTGGAAATCCACGAATTCCTGCCCAGGCCGGGGACCTTGTCCACCACGTTGGTCCAATGTTTACCGCCATCGCGCGTGACCTGCAGATTG
>JBGPZS010000028.1:0-15854 GCA_041493865.1 Terriglobia bacterium | reverse complement strand
CAAATAATCGTTCCCATAGCCGTGGCCAAGGCTGAGGTCCGCGATTTGCCGGTGCTGCTGAACGGCCTGGGATCGGTGGACGCCTTCAACACGGTGGCCGTCAAGAGCCGCATTGACGGGCAGCTGGTGCAAGTGGCTTTCAAGGAAGGCCAGGAAGTAAAAGCGGGTGACCTGCTGGCGGTGATCGATCCGCGCCCGTATGAAGTGGCTTTGAGCCAGGCCCAGGCGACGCTGTTCAAAGACCAGGCCGCTCTGAAGGACGCACGGCTCAACCTGGAACGATTTCAACAGCTCTATAAAGACGGAGTAATTCCCAAGCAGCAGTTTGATACCCAGGGTTCACTGGAAGGCCAGCTGGATGGCGCGGTGCGCGCTGACCAGGCCCAGGTGGATAACGTAAAGCTGAACCTGGCGTACACGCGCATCACGGCGCCGGTGGGCGGGCGGGTCGGTCTGCGCCAGGTCGACGTCGGCAATATGGTGCATGCGTCTGATCCCAGCGGCCTGGTGGTGATCACGCAGTTGCAGCCCATCGCTGTGATCTTCAGCCTGCCGCAGGACAACCTGCAATCTGTTTCACAGCACATGCGCAACGGCCGGCTTCAGGTAGATGCTTACAGCCGAGACGACCAGACAAAGCTTGCTACCGGCTCGCTGACCACTATCGACAACCAGATTGATGTCACCACGGGCACAGGAAAGCTGAAAGCGGTCTTCGAGAACCGGGACCGTTCGCTCTGGCCCAACCAGTTTGTGAACGTGCACCTGCTTCTGGAGGTGCGCAGGAACAATACCGTGGTGCCGGCCGCGGCCATCCAGCGCGGGCCGCAAGGCACGTATGTGTTTACCGTGAAAGCTGACAAGACCGCGGAGATGCGTCCGGTGACGGTGGCGTTCTCTGAGGGGAATTTCTCGGCAATTACCAAGGGTGTCAGCCCGGGTGATCTGGTGGTCACCGATGGGCAAGACAAGCTCCAGCCGGGCACGCGCGTGGAGATCCGCAGCGGTGGCGGACAGAAACCCGAGCAGGCCGCAGAGTCGGGTCAATAAGAGGAGCCCTTCGCGCGCCGTATGCGCCCGTGAAGGACAAACAACATGCCCAACGGCGGTCCATCAAAATTATTCATTCTGCGTCCGGTAGCCACGTCACTGTTGATGATCGGGCTGCTGCTGGTAGGCGTGGTGGCTTACCTGCAACTGCCGGTCTCGGCGCTGCCCCAGGTCGACTATCCCACAATCCAGGTGATCACGTTCTATCCTGGCGCCGGCCCGGAGGTAATGGCCTCATCCGTCACCGCGCCGATGGAACGGCAGTTTGGCCAGGTCCCGGGGCTGAGCCAGATGACCTCTACCAGTTCCTTTGGCAGTTCGGTCATCACGCTGCAGTTCAACCTGGAACAGAACATCGATGTTGCGGAGCAGGAAGTGCAGGCTGCCATCAACGCGTCCACCACTTTCCTGCCGCGCGACCTGCCCAATCCGCCGATCTACAGCAAAGTCAACCCGGCTGACGCGCCGATCCTCACTCTGGCCCTGACCTCAGACAGCTTGCCGCTTTCCAAAGTGGAAGACCTGGCGGACACCACGCTGGCACAAAAAATCTCTCAGCTTACCGGCGTGGGCATGGTTTCCATCAGCGGCGGACAGAAGCCGGCGGTCCGCATACAGGCGAACCCCATGGCACTGGCCTCCTACGGGCTGAGCCTTGAAGATCTGCGCACGGTGCTGGGCCAGGCCAACGTCGACCAGGCCAAGGGCATTCTGGAAAATCAGCGGCAGGCTTTCACCATCGCCACCAATGACCAACTGCTCTCCGGCAATGAATACAAGGATGTGATCATTGCCTATCGCAACGGCGCGCCGGTACGCCTGCGCGACGTGGCCAACATCATTGACGGCGCGGAGAACGCCAAGCAGGCCGCATGGATGAACCTTGTACCGGCGGTGATCGTCAACATACAGCGCCAGCCCGGGGCCAACATCATCAGCGTGGTAGACCGCATCAAGAAAGTGCTGCCACAGCTGCAGGGCGCACTACCGTCTTCGGTCAAGGTCGCTATCCTGACGGACCGCACGGAAACCATCCGCGCATCGGTAAAAGACGTGCAGTTCGAAATGATGCTCACGGTGGCGCTGGTGGTGATGGTGATTTTTCTTTTCCTGCGGAATTTTTCCGCCACCATCATTCCCAGCGTGGCCGTCCCGCTTTCGATCGTCGGAACATTCGCGGTGATGTATCTGCTGGGCTATAGCCTGGACAATCTCTCTTTGATGGCGCTCACCATCTCCACCGGTTTTGTGGTGGATGACGCCATCGTGATGATCGAAAACATCGATCGTTTTCTCGAGGAGGGCCATTCCCCGCTTGAGGCCGCGCTCAAAGGCGCGGGACAGATCGGCTTCACGATTATTTCTTTGACGGTTTCGCTGATCGCGGTCTTGATTCCGCTGCTGTTCATGGGCGATATCGTGGGCCGGCTCTTCCGTGAATTCGCGGTCACGCTGGCAGTGACCATTGTAATTTCCGCCATCGTTTCCCTGACGCTCACGCCCATGATGGCCGCGCGTCTGCTCAAAAATCCCAAGACGGTCAAACACGGGCGCTTGTACCAGGCTTCTGAGCGGGCCTATGAACGAGTGATTGCGTATTACGGGAGAACGCTTCAGTGGGTGCTAAAGCACCAGACGGCCACTCTGCTGGCTACCCTCGGGGCGCTGGGGTTGACCGTGTACTTGTACATGATCGTGCCGAAGGGATTTTTCCCGGTGCAGGATACGGGCGTGATCCTGGGAATTTCCGAAGGCCCGGAGAACATATCGTTCACTTCCATGGCCGAACGCCAGCAGAAACTGACCAAAGTGATTCTTGACGATCCTGACGTGGCCAGCCTGTCGTCGTTTATCGGCATTGACGGGACCAACACCACGCAGAACAGCGGGCGCATCCAGATCAATCTGAAGCCGCACGAAGACCGCGACGTCACCGCCTCGGACGTGATCCGCAGGCTGCAGCCGGAGCTGGCCAGGGTGGAAGGCATTACCTTATATATGCAGCCGGTTCAGGACCTCACGGTGGAAGACCGTGTGAGCCGCACGCAGTTTCAGTATTCTCTGGAAGATGCCGACGCCGCCGAGTTGAATGAGTGGTCGGCGCGCATCCTGGGCAAGCTGCGCACGCTGCCGGAGCTGCGTGACGTGGCCAGCGACCAGCAGAACGGCGGACTCAAAGCTGATCTGGTCATTGACCGCGATACCGCTGCGCGCTTCGGCATTCTGCCCCAGGCCATCGACGACACACTTTACGACGCCTTTGGCCAGCGCCAGGTATCCACCATCTTCACGCAGTTGAACCAGTACCACGTGGTGCTGGAAGTTGGACAACAGTTTCAAAATGATCCCAGCGATCTCCGCCACATCTATGTAAAGTCGGCCAGCGGACAGCAGGTGCCGCTCTCATCGTTCAGCCATTTTGTTACTTCTCCCGCCGCGCTTGCCATCAATCACCAGGGACAGTTCCCCGTGGTGACCATCTCATTCAACCTTGCACCGGGAGAGTCGCTGGGCAAGGCCACCAGGGTGATCGCGCAGGCGGAGCAGGAAATGGGAATGCCGGCCAGCATTCATCCCAGCTTTCAGGGCACCGCGGCGGCGTTCCAGAATTCTCTGGCGTCAGAGCCGTGGCTGATTCTGGCGGCGCTGATCACCGTCTACATCGTGCTCGGCGTGCTGTACGAAAGCTACATTCATCCCCTGACCATCCTCTCCACCCTTCCGTCGGCGGGCGTGGGCGCGATCCTGGCAATGATTGTCACGCGCAATGATTTGACGGTGGTGGCGCTTATAGGAATTATTTTGTTGATCGGCATCGTAAAAAAGAACGCCATCATGATGATCGATTTTGCGCTGGTGGCTGAACGGAAAGACGGCAAGCCGCCGGAAGAAGCCATCTATCAGGCCAGCCTGCTGCGCTTCCGCCCGATCATGATGACCACCATGGCCGCGTTGCTGGGCGCTGTGCCGCTGGCTTTTGGGCGCGGCACCGGATCAGAGTTGCGGCATCCGCTGGGCATCACCATTATCGGCGGACTGCTGCTCAGCCAGTTGTTCACTTTGTACACCACGCCGGTGATCTATATATGGTTTGACAAGCTGGCGCGCCGGTTCGCGCGCTTTAAGATCGGCAATGAGATCCTGCCGGAAAAGGAGCCTTCCGGCGCGGACTGAGTATCTTTTCGAAGTCCCGAACGCCGCAGGCGGAGGGATCGGTTGGGATTGCCAGAATTGCCAAGATCGGGTAATTGCCAAAATTGAAAAACCCGCACGATGACGGCTATTTGGAGATGAATTAAATTATGGCAATTTTGGCAATTCCGGCGATGTTGGCAATCCAAGCTAACTTTGTCGCGTTGAAGAATTTTTAGATGAATATCTCTGCACCATTTATCCGCCGTCCGGTTGCCACGTCACTGCTTGCGCTGGGCGTGTTGATGGCGGGCATTCTCGCGTACACGCGGCTGCCGGTAGCGCCGATCCCGCAGGTGGAATACCCCGTCATCAGCGTGAACGCCGGCCTGCCCGGCGCCAGCCCGGAGACCATGGCTTCGTCTGTCGCCACACCGCTGGAGCGCCAGTTTGGGCGCATTGCCGGGGTCAATCAGATGACCTCCACCAGCCAGCTCGGGTCTACCGGCATCACGCTTCAATTCGACCTCTCGCGCAACATCGATGCCGCCGCGCGCGATGTGCAGGCGGCAATCAACGCCGCGCTCGGCCAATTGCCGGCGAACCTGCCCACGCGGCCGAACTGGCGCAAGGTGAACCCGGCCGACGCGCCCATCATGATCCTGTCACTCACCTCGGAGATCATCTCCAAGCCGCGCATGTATGACGTGGCTGATTCGGTGCTGGCGCAAAAACTCTCGCAGGTGCCAGGCATCGGACAGGTATTTGTAGGTGGCGGCGCTAAACCTGCCGTCCGCGCTGAAGTAAATCCCACGCTGCTGAGCAAACTGGGCGTGGGCGTGGAGCAGGTGCGGGCCGCATTGGGCGCCGCAAACGCCAATCGCCCCAAGGGCGAGATTGCCAACGCCGTGAATGCCTGGCAGATCACCGCCAATGATCAGCTCTTCAAAGCCGAGGACTACAAGAACATTATCGTCGCCACAAATGCAACCGGGGGCGTCGTGCGATTGCAAGACGTGGCCGACGTGCAGGATTCAGTGGAAGACATTCGCAATACCGGCGTGGCCAATGGCAAGCCGGCGGTGCTGATGATCGTCTTTCGCCAGCCCGGCGCCAACATTATTGAGGCCGTGGACCGCGTGAAAGCGCTGGTTCCGGAGCTGCAAGCCTCCATTCCCGCGGCCATCAAGCTGGAAGTTGCGCTGGACCGCACCACCACGATCCGCGCGTCGGTGGCTGATATTCAGATCACGCTGGTGATCTCGATCATCCTGGTTGTGTTCGTGGTGTTTGTGTTCTTGCGCAACCTGCGCGCGACTTTCATCCCCAGCGTGGCCGTGCCTCTTTCGCTGATCGGCACGTTCGGCGTGATGTATCTGCTGGACTACAGCGTGGACAACCTCTCGCTGATGGCGCTGGCCATTTCGACCGGGTTCGTCGTTGACGACGCCATTGTGGTGATTGAAGACATCACGCGCTACCTGGAACAAGGCATGGGCCCGGTGCAGGCGGCCTTCCGCGGCGCGCGCGAGATCGGATTTACCGTGCTCTCCATGAGCACATCTCTGGTTGCGGTCTTCATTCCCATCCTGCTGATGCAGGGGCTGGTGGGCCGGCTCTTCCGCGAGTTTGCCGTGGTGCTGAGCACGGCCATCGCCATGTCATTGCTGGTATCGCTCACGGTAACGCCGATGTTGTGCGCCAAGTTCCTGCGCCCGCCGGATGAGAAGAAACACGGCCGCATCTATCGCGCCAGCGAACGCGGCTTTGACGGGATGCTGAAGCTCTACCGTGGCAGCCTGGCCTGGGTGCTGCGCCACCAGGCGCTGACGCTGGCAGTCACGATTGCTACCGCCTGCCTCAGCATCTACCTCTACATCATCGCGCCCAAAGGATTCTTCCCCCAACAGGACACCGGGAGGCTTGGCGGCGCAATCCAGGCGTCACAGGACATCTCCTTCCCCGCGTTGCAGGAGAAGATGCAGCAATATGTGCGCATCGTGCTGACCGATCCGGGCGTCAACAACGCGGTGGGATTCGCGGGCGGCCAGGGCAGCTCCAACACCGGACGCATGTTCGTGGTGCTGAAGCCGCCAAGCCAGCGAGGCAAGGCCACGGCGGACCAGATCATCAACCGGCTGCGGGGAAAGCTCGCCGTGGTTCCGGGGGCAACGCTGTTTCTCACCGCCACGCAGGACCTGAACATCGGCGGACGCTTCGCCAACGCACAATTCCAGTACACCATCCAGTCAGAAGACCTGCAAGACCTCAACTACTGGGCGCCGCGAATCCTGGCCAAGCTGCGCACACTGCCGGAACTGCGCGACGTCAATTCGGACCAGCAGGACAAGGGGCTGGCCGCGGAGGTCATCATCGATCGCGACACTGCGTCGCGCCTCGGCATCTCTCCTGCACAGGTGGATGCCGCGCTGTATGCTTCATTCGGACAGGCGCAGGTTTCCACCATGTATCGCCAGTTGAACCAGTACCACGTGGTGATGGAAGTGGACCCCAAACTGCTGCCCGGCACCGACGCGCTCAGGAACACGTACGTGAAATCGAACACCGGAGTTGAGGTTCCGCTCTCTTCCTTTGCGCGCTATCAGCCTTCGAACACAGCATTGCAGGTGAACCACCAGGGCTTCTACCCGGCGGTGACGGCTTCCTTTAATCTGGCGCCCAACGTCCCGCTGGGAAACGCCGCCACCGTGGTGGAGCGGGCCATGCGTGACCTGGGCGTGCCGGCCAACGTGCACGGCGGTTTCCAGGGGACGGCCGCGGCCTTCAAAGATTCCGCCCAGAGCCAGCCCTGGCTGATTCTGGCAGCATTGATCACCGTCTATATAGTTCTGGGCATGCTTTATGAGAGCGTGATTCACCCGATTACAATTCTTTCCACTTTGCCCTCGGCCGGCGTGGGCGCGATCCTGGCGATCATGCTGACCGGGAACGACCTGAACGTGATCGCCTTGATCGGGATCATTTTGCTGATCGGCATTGTGAAAAAGAACGCCATCCTCATGATTGACTTTGCCGTGGACGCCTCGCGCCGGGAAAACATGACTCCGGAAGAAGCGATCTACAAGGCCTGCCTGCTGCGCTTCCGGCCGATCATGATGACCACCATGGCCGCGCTGCTGGGCGGACTGCCGCTGGCCATCGGCGGCGGCACGGGATCAGAGCTACGCCGGCCGCTGGGCATCGCCATTGTGGGCGGATTGATCGTGAGCCAGGCGCTGACGCTGTTTACCACTCCGGTGGTCTATCTCTACCTCGACCGCATCCGCCTCCGCGTGGCGCGATGGAGGACGGCGCACCGCAAACCGGTACCGCTGCTGGGCCCGGCAGGGGATTAGTGATTTAGCCGCAGATTTACGCTGATAATCGCAGATCAAAAAAACTTAGGCGCGAATTTACCAGCATCTGCTTTCATCTGCGCTCTTCTGTGCAATCTGCGGCGATTGGCTCGGTTACCGTAAAATGCTTCCATTCATCTGGCCGTGACAACTGATGCACGTAAGAAGGAGCAGCCTTGGAGATTTCGTTCACACTGATCGCCATTTCGATCTTTGCCGCGGTCTTATTGTTTTTGCTGCTGAAGACCTATAACAGCCTGGTGCGCATGAGGAACGTCGTGCGCAACGGCTGGTCGGATATTGACGTGCAACTCACCCGGCGGCATGACCTAGTGCCGAACCTGGTGGAGTCAGTACGCGGCTACATGGCTCACGAACGCGAGACGCTGGAGGCCGTCACGCGCGCCCGCAGCCAGGCCATGACGGCGGGCGCAAACCTGGCTACGCGCGCCGTGGCGGAGATGGCGTTGGGCGGCGCTGTAGGTAATCTGTTCGCCGTGGCCGAGCGCTACCCGAATCTAAAAGCTTCGCAGCAATTCCTGCTGCTACAGGAACAGCTCACCTCCACGGAGAACCGCATCGCCTTTGCGCGCCAGCATTACAACGAGAGCGTTCGCCAATACAATACTTCTTTGGCGGAGTTCCCGCGCAACCTGCTGGCCGGCATGATGGGCTTTGCGCCGGCGGCTCTATTCGCGGCCGATGCAGGTGACCGCGCGAGCGTACAGGTAAACGTGTAGGAATTCAGCACAGATTTATGCAGATCAACTCAGCCGCGAATGCACGCGAAAAAACGCGAATAGAAAGCAGGCCGACCGGCATCCCGAACCGCTTGCTCGATCCAGAAGAAAAGGCTTTGCCAGGGAATTTCGGCGCTCACAAAAGAAAATACAAAATTCATTCGTGTTTATTCGCGAAATTCGCGGCCGCTTTTCCTGATCTGCGTTGATCTGCGAGACGATCTGCGCTCGAGGTCTCAGAAAAAAGCTATGGATCAATCTGCACGGCATCTATGGCCCTGCCGACCACATCAATGCGGTCATTAGTAACTTGGTCCGTGCCGGTATCGAAAACGTCCAACTCGCCGCCTTCGCAAACATAGACCACGTTGCGCCCGGTGATCGGACGAACGGCGGTCACATCAAAGCTTGCTCGCAGGGCGGAAAATTCAGGAAACAGCGCCGTCCCAGAAACGGTATTGAAAATCGTAAGGCAGCCGCGGACCCGCCCTGTGGCGCTGTTGTTCACCGGCGTGCAGACGATGGAGCCCACGTACAAGCGGTTGTTCGCCAGGGCGATTTTTCCGTGGTGTCCGTTGGTGATGCTCACGGGAGCGGATGCGGTCATGGATCCCGTGCCGATCACTTGCAGCGTGCCGGTGGAGCTGCCTGGGGGCGTGCCCGCGATGTACAGGCTACTGCCATTGAGGAAGCCGGTGGTGGCAGCAGCGACCGGAACCGAGGCGACCATCGCCGGAGGACCGCTGAAGTCGATCAGCATGACGCTGGCAGTTGCGCCGGCGCATTCCGCGCCACAATTGATGATGAAGGCCCTGGTCTCGTTCGAGTTAAATACGCCAAAGACCGGCTGGTCCTGGCCGGGGAGGCTGATGGGCGCGGCTGATTTGGCCGCGGTATCAATCACGAAGAATGCGTTGGCGCGCTGCGGCGGCAGGGTCTGCGGGTCATCGGCGAAGACCAGCAACCGTGTTCCGTTGGGGCTGAGCACTAGCCGGCGTGGCGAAGGCACAGGCACAAACGTCACGGTGGCGTCGGTAGTATTGACGATGGCAACCTGGCCGGTATTGCGGACGGCGGCATAAGCAGTCTTTCCGTCGGAGCTGATAGCAACGTCTTCCACGCGCTCGACGAAGGCAACCTCACGGGTGGCTTCTTCCGTAGCATTATCAATCAAGGTGAGGCCGTTGCTGGTGGAATTGATCACCACGGTAATGCCGCCAGCGGTAGCCATGCCTGCCGCGCCGGTGGCATTGATATGCAGCGCCGGAAAGAGATCACTCAAGGGATTGCTCTGGGAAACGAAGCGGTCCTTGCTCGCGTCCACAATGTCCACGGCGCCGGCGCCGGCTCTCAGGATTCCAGTCTGGTCGATAAACGCGTTCCCCAGCGTATTCGAAAGTAGGACACGCTTCTTCAGGCCGGAGGTCTTTTTAGCACTGGCCTGGCTGGAGCCGCAATTGGTGAGTAATAGCGCCGAGAAGATAACTAGCAGGCCATAGAGAGAGAAGTAGTTACATGATCTAGTTTTCATGTAGTCGAACGAGCGCGAACTATGCCGTCCCCCTGCTGGCTAGAACGGGGCTCTTCGACGTTCTTGCAGGGAATCTCTTGCGCGACCAGACATATTAAGGGAGAGGGCGTTTTGTGGGACCATGTGACTCCTTTTCCTGTTCGCCTTCTTATTCCGCAGATTTCGCAGATGCAGCTAGGAAAAAGATTTAGCCGCGAATTTCACGAATGAACGCGAAATCAAAGGCCATGAGAGAATGCTTTTCTGACACAAAGAGGTACGCATGACAACCGGACAATCCTTCAAGAATTGCCAGTCCTGCGGCATGCCGCTGGCGAAAGACCAGCGCGGCGGCGGCACCAACGCCGACGGATCAAAGAGCAGCATGTACTGCTCCCATTGTTATGAAGGCGGGCGCTTTACTTTGCCGGACATCACCGCAGCCCAGATGCAGGACCGCGTTCGCGGCAAGATGAAGGAGATGGGCTTTCCCGGTTTTATGGCCGGGCTGTTCACGCGGAAGATACCGAAGTTGGAACGGTGGAAGTAGGTTTTTTGATATCCCGAATCGCGGCGAGGGATCCCTATCATTAAGAGCTCCTTAGAACAAGCGCCTGCGATCCTTTTGCGCTGTCGCTGCTATAGGGTTCCCTCGCTTGCGCTCGGGATTTAAAAACGAAGCGCCTGTTCCAGGTCTTCAATCAAGTCATCGGGATGTTCCAGGCCCACCGACAAGCGCAGCAGGTTCACCGGGCTGCGCGTGGCAGCACCCTCCACCGACGCGCGATGCTCGATCAAGCTATGCGGACCGCCCAGGCTGGTGGCGTGGGTAAAGAGTTTGACTCCGGAGGCGAGTTTGAAAGCCTCCGCCTGGCCGCCTTTGACTTGAATGGATAGCATGCCGCCGAAGCCGGACATCTGGGAAGCTGCGATCTTATGCCCCGAATGGCTGGCCAGGCCGGGATAGTGCACGGCTTCAATCTGCGGCTGGTCGGCCAGAAATTCTGCGATCTGGTGCGCGCTCTGCGACTGGGCGCGGACGCGATAGGGGAAAGTCTGCAGGCCGCGCAGAGTAAGCCAGCATTCGAAGGGCGAGGGCACGGAGCCGCCGTCGCGCTGTATGCTGCGGACTTTTTCGAAGAGCGCGCCGGTCTCTTTAAAAATCAGCGCGCCGCTGAGCACGTCGCTGTGTCCGGAAAGATATTTCGTGACCGAGTGCATCACTACGTCCGCGCCCAGCTTGAGCGGAAGCTGAAGCAGCGGCGTGGCCCAGGTGTTGTCACAGGCAACGAGCGCGCCGGCTTTCCTGGCGATGGCCGCGATAGCGCGAATATCGGTGACGTGAAGTAGCGGGTTCGATGGCGTTTCCACCCAGAGGACTTTCGTGGAAGGCGTGAGCGCGCGCTCCACGGCGCCAAGGTCCTGCATATTCACCAGCGTGTGCTTGAGGCCAAAATTCCCCAGCAGGCTCTTGAGCAGGATGGCGGTGCCGTAAAAGACGTCGTCACCGGCGATGATGTGATCGCCCGGCGCAAGCGCGTGCAGCAGCCCGAGCGTGGCCGCGTTGCCGGAAGAAAAGGCCAGCGCCGCCGCGCCTTCTTCGAGCGACGCCAGGGCCTCTTCGAGCGCCGCCCGGTTGGGATTGTCCGTACGTGAATAGAGAAAACCGCCAGGCAGGCTGCCGTCGTCGGCTTTTTGATAGGTGGTGGAAAGGTGGATGGCGGGGGTCACATCACGGCTGCCGGCCTCGGGCTTGCGTCCGGCATGGACTGCACGGGTTTCGATTTTCATTATTTGTAGGTTATATCAAACCTCGCGTCTTTAATGTTGTCGCTTCGCTCCAAACCGCTTAGAAGCCGGCTGCCAGCATTCTATTCACGGGCATATCCTCTTCGTTAGAAGCGTGCGCTTCCGGCCGGGTTTCCACAGAGCCGATCGGATTGGCCGTGAAATGGACGCGAAAGACGCGAAGAATTCAAGTAAGACGGGAGTCTCACGGCCCGGAGAAGGTTCGCGCTTATTCCCGCCTTGAGCGATAGCTTGCAACAAAGCTGAAACGTGTGGAACCTCACCTTCACTACAGATCAGGCCAACATTGAGCAATGACAGGAGGTCAATATGACGATTCGGAGAAGTGTGTTAGCCGCGATTGTGGTCTTAGGATCCGTATCTGCATTTGCGCAGGTGCAGATTCGCTTTGTCGAGTATTCAGCCAAGTTCCTGTGTGGCGTCAGCGAGGCGGCACGGCCCGGGGCCGCACCGGTACGGCCGGGAATTTATGAAACTTCCATCAACATTCACAACCCGCAGCTTCCGCTGAACCCGCTGCCCAGCGTGACGTTTGTGAAGAAGGTTGTGCTGGCGCTGCCGGAAGGAGAAAAACCTGTTCCTCCCTCGAAGTTCCGCGTGGACAAGGTGGAGGCCGATTTTGCCGAGCAGGTTGATTGCAGGATCATCCGGGAGATGCTGGGGCCGGCCGGCGCAGCGCCCTTCATTGAAGGCTTTGTGGTGCTGATTGTTTTTCCGGCGCCACTGGCCACGCCACATGAGCTTGATGTGGTGGGCGTGTACACGGTGGACACCCTCAACAACCCGGCGCAGAGCATCTCGCTGGAGATGATGCCCATCGCGCCGCGCGTACTGACTCTGCCCGGGCCGGCCGGCGCAAAGTTGCGTGACAAGTTGATGGAACAATCCAAGTGAGCTTGGCCTGGAAGCAGCTACCCACCGCTCAAAAAGCGGTGGGTAGCATCCGGCGAATTGCACCAAAATTCTGGCATTCCCCTCTTACGATTTTTCAAGCAAAATGGTCTGTAGAGTTCATGACCACCTCCAACGACTTCAAAGAAACGGTGCGGCAACAGGCGGATATCGTCCGCATTGTGGGCGACTACGTAAAGCTGAAGAAGTCCGGCGCGCAAAACTTCAGCGGGCTGTGTCCCTTCCATGGTGAGAAGACGCCGTCGTTTTCCGTGCACGCCACGCGGCAGTTTTTCCACTGCTTTGGCTGCGGCAAATCAGGCGACGTGTTCAAGTTTATCCAGGAGATCGAAAAGATCAGCTTCCCGGAGGCGCTGCGGTTGCTGGCGCAGAAGCTGGGCCTCGCGCTGCCCAAGACCCAATACGGCTCAGAGCATGAGGCCGAAGACGCGAAACAGCGCGGGCAGCTCATTGAAATCCACGAACGCGCCTGCAAGTTCTTTGAAGACCAGCTGCGCCGGCCGGAAGGCGCGCACGCGCGCGAATATCTCACCGGGCGGGGCCTGAAAGAAGAGACGATCGCGACGTTTCGCATGGGCTTTGCGCCGGATTCAGGATTCACGCTCAAAGACCGGCTCAAGTCCGACTTTAGCGAAGAGCTGATGCGCGCTTCGGGGCTGTTCTCCTGGAAAGAAGGCGCGGACGGCCCTGCGGGCGGCCTCGCCACATCTGCCATGTACTCAAAGTTCCGTAACCGCGTGATGTTTCCGATTGCCAACGAGAATGGAAAGATCATTGCCTTCACTGGCAGGACGCTGGCCAAGGACGAGAAGTCCGGCCCGAAATACATGAACTCGCCGGAGACGCCGATTTATTCCAAAGGGCGCGTGCTTTACAACCTTGACCGCGCGAAAGAGGCGATCCGCAAGCTAGGTTACGTGATCATTGTGGAAGGACAGATGGACTGCATCGCCGTGTACTCCGCCGGGTTTCACAACGTAGCCGCGAGTTCGGGCACCGCGTTCACTGAGACCCAGGTGCGTTTGCTGGGGAGATTCAGCAAAGATATCGTCGTGAACTTTGATCCGGACACGGCGGGCGCGGCGGCGACGGACAAATCGCTGGGCATGCTGCTGGAAGAAGAATTCAACATCAGGGTGCTGCGGCTGGAGACGGGATTTGATCCCGACCTGTTCATCCGCAGGAACGGCGCGGAGGCTTACGCCAAGGCGCTGAAAGGTTCGGCCAAGTATTTCGATTACCTGGTGGAGCGCGCGCTGCGACTGTTCCCGGTGAGGAGTCCGGAGGGCAAGAAGAACGCGGTGAACTTTTTGCTGCCGCATATCCATCGCGTGCCCAGCCGGATCGTGCGCGACGAACTATCAAATGACATCGCCCAGAAGCTGAATATCGATTCAGCGGTACTGCGGCAGGAATTTAAGTCGGCCGCGGTGAGTCGGGCGTCCAGCGGGCTGCGCGCAACGACGGCGACGGACATTACACCGGCGGAAAAAGTGCTGGTGCGGGCGGCGTCGTCAAGCGTGGCTGAGGAAGCCGGGCTGCGGCACGCGGCGCTGGACGCTTTGACGCAAGCACGTGTGCATGCGGGACTGACGACTGAAGCCCTGTTGCAGGCGCTTCTGGAAAATGCTCTGGCTGTGGAGCGAGGCGACGGAGTCGACGATCCTATGGCGCTGCCTCTGGGCGAAACAGACCGGCAGACGCTGGCGAAAATCTTGATGCACGAAGACGAACCGCTGACCGCTGAACTGCTGGAAGGCGCCCTGGAAGCGTTACGGCACCGGTCGCAATTGAGCCAGAGGGAAGGCGATATCAAGCGCGGGATCGTGGAAGCCGAACGCAAAAATGACGTGGTAGCGCTGCTCCGGCTCAAACAGGAGAAGCTGGAACTGGATAGGAAGCTGGCGTCGGGAACCTGATTTACGGCTTTTTAGCCCCTTAACCCCTTCGTCCTAAGCGATAATTTCCCGCATCCGACGCCGGAAGTTGCGCGAAACCTACGGGGCCGGCCAGCATCTATATATCTGAGGGAAATCCACAAGCTGAAGGACTTGTATCTCATTTGTTTTAAAGCGGGTGGGTGCGGTAGGGTGCTTTTCTTCTCTGTTAGGTTGTGGTAACCTTAGTACTCTCGGGACGTGCGCGCATTCCAACCTAAATCCCGCCGATATTCTTTAAAGGGAATACCAGCGCACAGCCCCGTATTGTCACTTGATAAATGAGGTCGTGGTTTGGCTCTAGACGATAAATTTGACGACATAAAAAAGCTGATCGACGCAGGCAAAGAAAAGGGGTACCTCACCTACGACCAGGTGAACGATCTCATTCCTGGAGACGTGCACTCCCCGGATGACCTCGACGATCTGCTGACAACCATCGGGACCCAGGGCATCGACGTCCTGGATAGCTCCAAAGGATTGCCTTCCGAGCAGAAGTTTGAAGATATTGAGGAAGGCGAAGATGTTGAACTTGATCTGACGCCCGGCGCGCTCGAGAAAACGAACGATCCGGTGCGCATGTACCTGCGCGAGATGGGCACGGTGCCGCTGCTCACGCGCGAAGGTGAAGTTGAAATCGCAAAACGCATTGAGCGCGGACAGCTCCGCGTGCTCAAGGCGCTTTCCCGCTCTCCTATCGTCATCAAAGAAATTCTTGCCTTGGGCGAGGACCTGAAACGCGGCGTCCGCTCCATCAAGGAGCTGGTCGCGTTTGACGAAGAGGAGATCACCGACGAAATCGTGCAGGCCCGCCTCAAGGATTTTGTCGGGCAGATTGACGACGTCGGCAAACACTACAAGAAGGTCCAGCAACTCGAAGAGAAGCTGGAAGCCGTCAAGCAGAAGAAAAAACCTAAAGAGTCGCGCAAGTACCGCTGGGCGCTGGGGCGCGCCCAGGTACAAGTCTCAGCCGGCATTCGCGGACTGAAGTTCACCAATCCGGAGCGCAAGCGCCTGATTGACCGCGTGAACAAGACCGTGGACTCCATGCGTTCGCTCGATCGCCAGATCAACAATCTGGAAAAGAAGATCGAAGCCACGCGCGTTGAGGAGACCAAACGCGAGTACCGCCGTATCCAGCGCCAGCACCGCAACGATCTGGAAAAGCTGGAGCAGGAAACCGGCGTCAGCTACCAGGAACTTCGCCGCACGCAGCGCGAGATCATCCAGGGCGACGTTGACGCTGAAGCCGCCAAGCGTGAGCTGATTGAAGCCAACCTTCGGCTCGTCGTTTCGATCGCCAAAAAATATACCAACCGCGGGTTGCAGTTCCTGGACCTGATTCAGGAAGGCAACATCGGTCTGATGAAAGCCGTGGACAAATTCGAATACCGCCGCGGCTACAAAT